>JAKONR010000343.1 GCA_022701825.1 Hymenobacteraceae bacterium
CAACAATGCGGGCACGCTGGGCGAAATCGGCTACGTGGGCGAGCTGCCCAACGAGCATTTTCAGTTTGTCTTCGACCTGAACGTGGTGGCCCCGGCCATGCTCATGAATACATTTTTGAGCACCTGCGGCGGCCAAACCAGCATTCCGCGCACGGTACTCAATATCAGCAGCGGCGCGGCCCAGCGCCCGGTCGATGGCTGGGCAGCCTACTGCGCCTCGAAAGCGGCCCTGAACGCGCTGTCCGAAACCGCCCGGAGAGAGCAGGACCTGCGCGGCTCGGGCGTGCACGTGTGGGCACTGGCGCCGGGCGTGGTTGATACGGATATGCAGGCGCACATCCGCACGGCAGAGGCGGGGCAGTTTAGCGAAGCGGCGAAATTTGCGGGATATCACGCCGAGGGGCAATTACTGAGCCCGGCGGCTGTTGCCGACAAGATAGTGCGCTGGCTTACGAGCGACGCCCCGCAAAGCACCAAGGAAACCGTACTACTCCTCAAGCAACTAGAGTAGCTGGCTTGTGCGGCAATTTTCAAAGGAGTGGCAACTTATTCTGAGCCCAAAAGCCGCCCAATAACGAAGGGTCCCGACCAGTACTGGTCGGGACCCTTCGTTATTGGGCGGCTTTTGGGCCACTGCCTGGGCAGTGGCCCAAAACCTTGCTAGTATCCCGGATTTTGGGACAGCAGCGGGTTGAGCTGCGTGTCGGTGTACGGGATGGGGAAAATTACCCGGCTGTCGTTGTAAGCGATGCGCGGCACCGTGCCGTGCGCCGGAATGTCACGCTTGTAGCGCAAGAGGTCGTAGAGGCGGAAGCCTTCAAACGCCAGCTCGATGCGACGCTCGAACAGGATGGCATCGATGAGCGCCTGCTTGTTGGCGAAGCTAGCCGTGGTGTACGAAGCATAGGCCGGCACGTTGGGCAGCGAGCGGCGGCGCACCGTGTTGAGCAGCGTAACCGCGTCGCTGCTTACCCCGGCGTCGAGCTGGGCCAGCGCCTCGGCGCGGGTCAGCAGCACCTCGGGATAGCGGATAATCGGCACCCAGTTATCAACCGCGTAGAACTTGGCCGTGAACGTATTGGCACCCCGCACGTCGAACAGCGTCGTGCGGCGCCGGTCTTTGCTGCGGAACTGCGTGGTATCGATGTTAGCGAAGGGGTTGATGGTAATATCAGCCCGGCGGTCGGGGCCATAGTGCTGGCCGATGGCGTTGTTCGTGTTGGGGTTGTCGTTCAGGTTCATCGCCACCGAGAAGATAGACTCGTTGGTGGTGTAGCTGTAGAACGCCAAACGCGGGTCATTGGCATTGAGGGCGTAGGTATTGGCCGCGATAACCGTATTGGCAAAGCTGGCCGCCTGCGTGTAGTCGCCTTTGTACAGGTACACGCGGGCTAGCAGCGCCTGCGCCGCCCCGCGGGTGGCCCGGCCTACGTTGCTGATGCCGCGGGTGCCCGAAACTACCGGCAGGTCCGTGATGGCTTCGGTCAGGTCCTTTTGCATCTGCGTGTACACGGCTGCTACCGAGGAGCGGGGCAGGCGCCCAGTTAAGTCGAATGCGTCGGTAGCGTTGCGCGGGGCCGTGAGTTGAATGACGATGCCAGGGTGCGAGGCATCGGCAGTGAAGTTGTAGGGCTGCGCGAACAGGTTAACGAGGTGCCACATGGTGAGGGCCCGGATAAACTTGCACTCCGCGATGTACTGCTTCTCCTGCGCGGCCGTCAGCTTACCGGTATTATCCGCCAGGTTTTGCAGGAAGGTGTTGGCCCCGAAAATGGTGCGGTAGCCCCCAATCCAGGCACTAGAAGCGAACCCATCCGTCGAGAGCATCTGGTAGCGCCCCACGTTGCCGAAGTAGGTAGGAATGTCGGTATCGGCGCTGCGGATGTCGGAGTAGATAAGTGCCCGGCCACCCAAAAACTCGGCGTTCTGCAGGTCGTTATAAACGCCAATCAGCGACGAGGTGATACGGGCGGGGGTAGAAAAGCCGTCGTTGACGGGAAGGTTGACGTAGGGGTCCTGGTCAACGACATTGCAGGACGAGGCGGCCGCCAGCAGCGTAGCCGACAGCAGCCACTTCGCCATACCGCGCGATTGTAAGAATTTCATAAGAATAAATACGAGTTAGAAGCTGACGTTGAGACCAAGCGTGTAGCTACGAGTCTGGGGAACCGAGCGGTTGTCGATACCGAAACCAATGTTGGTGTTGTTTCGGTTCGAGTTCACCTCGGGGTCGGTACCCGAATACTTAGTCAGCACAAAAGCATTCTGCACCAGCGCGTAGATGCGTAGGTTACCAATGCCGTAGCGCTCATATGCCGTTTTGGGCACGTTGTAGCCCAGGCTAATCTGGCGCATCCGCAAGAATTTGCCATCCTCGAGCCAGCGGGTCGAAGCCTGCTGCGCCACGTTGTCGGCAAGGTACAGGCGCGGCACGTTGGTTTCCTGGCCAGGGGCAGTCCAGCGGTCCTTAATCTCCTCCAAGTTGTTGTTGTAGAGGTTGGTCATCAGGCCAGCGCGGGTAGCGTTGTAAATCTTGTTGCCACCACTGTACTGCAGAAACACGCCCAGCTCGATACCTTTGAAGCTGAAGGTGTTGTCGAAGCCACCGTAGTAAGTGGGGTAGCCCGTCTCCTTCGTGTACACGGCGTCATTCTGCGTGAGAGCCGAGGTCGGGGCTCCGTCAGCCGTGATGTAAGTGCCCGTAGTCGGGTTATACTCCTTGATGTTGTCGTTGGCATCCAGGAATCGGGCGTTACCGTTGGCTGGGTTAACCCCAGCCCAGCGGATGAGGCGGTACACGGCAAGCGGTGCCCCAATGCTGGCCCGCTGCACACCGCTGATGATGTCGGCCGGGTCGTTGAGTCCGGTAACCAGGTTCTTGATAACCGTCACGTTGAACGAAGAAGTCCAGCTGAAGCCGCTTTCGGTTTTTACGTTGTTGGTCGTAATGGTAGCTTCGATACCGCGGTTGAACATCGAGCCCACGTTGCGCGTGATATAAGTCAGCGGCACACCCAGCTGGCCGGGCAGCTGCGCATTCAGGAGCAGGCCGCTGATGTTGTTATCGAAGAAGTCAAACGACATATTGATGCGGTCGTTCAGGAAGCCAGCATCGAAGCCCACATCAAATTTCTTGGAAGTCTCCCAGCGCAGGTCGGGGTTGCCTACCTGCGAAAGAGCTAAGCCGTTGAGGTCGGCGTACTGCCCACCGCCGTACAGCGTGCGCGACGAGTAAGAGCCTACCCCGTTGGAGTTGCCCACCAGGCCGTAGCTGGCCCGCAGTTTCAGGTTGGAAACGGCGGTAACATTCTTCATAAAGTTTTCGCCCCCGATGCGCCAGCCCACCGATACCGACGGGAAGTAGCCGCGGCGGTTGTTGGCCCCAAAGCGCGAGTCTTCGTCGGCCCGCTGCGATACCTGGATGTAGTAACGGTCGTCGTAGTTGTAGCTGGCCCGGCCGAAGAACGAGCGGAAACCGTTGCCAAACTTGGTGCCGCCGCTGAAGGGCGTGCCAGCCGCGAGGCCGTCGTAGATACTATTGAAGAAAGGGTCGGCGATGTTAGCAGCACCAGCGTAAACTTGCTGCTCCACTAGGTTCTGTAGTTCCGTACCAATCGTGGCGCTCACCGTGTGCTTACCCCCAAATACCTTATCGTAGTTGATGTAGTTCTGCCAGTTGGTTTGGGTGCGGTCGAGGCGGTTGTCTTGAATGAGACCAGCAAACGAGCGGCCCAGGCCCGACAGGCGTGGGTCGCTGTATTGGTCCTCAAAGTTATCGAGGTAGTCGACGCCAAACTTGCTGGTAAAGCGCAGGCCCGTGATGGGCTGAATCTCGATGTAGCCGTTGGCGAGCAGGCGGCGGGCCGTGTTGGCATTGCGGTTCAGCTCCAGCACGGCGGTCGGGTTGCTGACCTGGTTGGCGATGAACGAAGCCGTCGTCGTGTTGTTGCCCGAGCCCAGGTTACCGGCCGCGTTCAGGTAGTAGAAGCCATCGGCACCGTACACCGGCACGTTGGGGGCCGCGTTGTAGCCCGATACGGTAGCCCCGGCGAGGTAGCCGTCGGTCAGCACGCCGTTGTTGAACGAGTGCGCGTAGTTGCTGCTAACGCCCGCTTTCAGCCACTTTTTGGGCGTTATGTCTAGGTTGAGGCGCACCGAGCCACGGCGCAGGCGGTTGGTCGTGATAATACCGTTCTGGTCAGAATAGTCGGCCGAGGCGTAGTAGCTCGATTTTTCGGTACCGCCTTGCAGCGCCACTTGATAATTTTGGCTGAAGGCGTTGCGGTAGATTTGGTCGAGCCAGTTGGTGCGGTCCGGCACCCCGTCGCCGTTTACGTCCACATCGCGGGTGATAACGCTGTTAGCGCTGCCGGTACCGTAGCGGTTAGAGGCTTTTTCGTTCTGAATGACGGTAAAATCATCCCCGTTCAGCAGCTTCGGAAAGCGCGTCGGCTGATTCAGGCCAATGTATGTATTGAAAGAAATGGTATTCTGCCCGCTGCGGCCCCGCTTCGTCGTGATAACGATAACGCCGTTGGCAGCGCGTGAGCCATAGATGGCAGCCGCAGCCGCATCTTTCAACACCTCTACCGACGCAATGTCGTTGGGGTTGATGTCAGCCAGGGGGTTGTAGCGCGTACCGTTGCCACCGTTGAAAACGTTGGCGTTCTCGCGGGTATTTACCGGAATGCCGTCAATTACGTATAGCGGCTGCGAGCTGCCGCTGATGGAATTAGCTCCCCGAATACGTACCGATACACCGTCGCCCAAGGCACCACCGGTGTTGGTCACCTGCACCCCGGCGGCCCGGCCCGTTAAGGCTTGGTCGAGGCTTTGCACGGGCTGGTTCAAGAACTTATCTCCCTTTACCGTGGCAATCGAGCCCGTGATGTCCTTAACATCCTGCGACCCACCGTAGCCCGTCACGACTACTTCGCTTATCTGCTTGGAATCCGGTACCAGACTTACGGTCAGCTGTGATGCGTCGCCGATAGCGCGCTCCTGCGTCGTATAGCCCACCGAGCTCAGGACCAAGGTGCCGCCACTGGCAGGTACATTGAGAGTAAATGCGCCATCGGCCCCGGTAGATGCCCCGGTAGTAGTGCCTTTGAGCAGCACTGTTACACCCGGCAATCCCTCGCCGGTTTTTTGGTCCGTTACCCGTCCGGATATAGAACGCGACTGCGCTAGCACCGTCTGAAATAGGGTAACCATGAGCAGGATGCTCATTAGTATGGTTCTTCTCATTTAAAAAGGCAAAAAAAGAGTGGATGGTTGGGAGATGGGGAAGATGAGTACTTGATTAAAAATAGAAATGAAGGCACAATATAGGTGCTGCAACCCAAATACGTCTCATTGTCAAGGTTGCTTTTGAAAATTTTACCGGCGAGGTTATCGCCACTATCGTCCGCTCAAGCCTCATTTCTTCATCCGTTCTACACAAACCTACTCAAATACAAAATAAAATGCAAAGCGACTTGGCAAAAACCCTTTTTGTAATATACTTTATATTAGCTCACTGTGCTTTATAATTAGAATGCGGTAGTAAGAGTTGCATAAGATAAAATCTATACAATATTATATAAAAGGTCAATTCATTACCCATATCATGCATAAACTATATTCCATTGATATACAGACTTATAAAGGACACTAAATAGAATAGTCTAATCGCGCTCAGCTACCAGCTTAATTATTTTATCAGCCTACTCCTTTTTATCAACTGCACTATCTTCTCCTGCGCACCGACCTCGGCAAAGTGAAGAATGTACCACGCAGTAATGCGTGAGTAATAGTCGAGCTTAGCATAGTAGCCTCAAGTGTCGCGTTTTATTACGCCGTCTTATCAATGGTTTTCACCTAATTTCTGCTTAGTCGGACTAGTAGTAGTTTAACTTTTTATGAATAACTTGCCCGCTCAATCTGGTCGATTGAATGGAGAATTTTTAACATTATCCACCTTTTTCTCTCTCACATGAGACAATTTACCCTTCTAGTTATCTTACTAATAACGGGGCTATTCCAAGTAGCCCTGGCCCAAAACCGGAACGTCTCCGGCCGGGTTATCGACCGCGCTAATAATCAAGGACTACCCGGCGTAACCGTGTTGGTGAAGGGCACTACGCTCGGCACCGCCACCGGTAACGATGGTACGTTTACGCTTAGCGTGCCGCCGACGGCTACCACGCTTGTTTTCAGCTATATCGGCTACACTGGCGTAGAGCAACCCATCGGCAGCGGCCCCATCAACGTAAGCTTGGTAACTGATGCCAAGCAGATTGGGGAAGTAGTAGTAACGGGTGCCCTTGGTATTCAGCGCCAAGAGCGCGAAGTGGGCTACGCTACGGCTACGCTCGATACCAAAGAGTTGACTCAGGCTCGCCCCACCAATGTGGTGAACGGCTTGGCTGGCAAGGTGTCAGGCCTGCAAGTACAGACTATCAGCGCCGGCATTAACCCACAAGTGCGTATTACCCTGCGCGGTACGCGCTCTATCACGGGCAACAACGAAGCGCTGGTTGTAATCGACGGTATCATCTCGCCCAACGAGGCATTGGTAGCTCTCAACCCTGACGACGTAGCTTCTATCTCCATCCTGAAAGGTGCCAACGCTGCTGCTCTTTACGGCTCGCAAGCTGCCAACGGTGCCTTCATCGTAACGACGAAGAAAGGTACCAGCACTCCTCAGGTGAATTTTTCTCACACCTCGCAGTTCGAGTCAATCTCGTTCCTACCCAAATTCCAGACTTCGTTTGGCCCTGGTGCCCAAACGTACGCCAACGACTACCCGGCATTTGCGGCTGATAACTTGCCTGATGGTGGCTACAACACGCAGTACCAAGGCTTCGAAAACCAGCAATTCGGCCCCCGTTTCGATGGCTCGCTCCGCCCCTTCGGTGAAACTGCTGCTAGCGGCAACACGCAGTACCTGACTTACGAAGCTCGCCCAAATGAGCGTCGTAAGTTTTTCAACAACGGCTACCAAACGCAGAATGGGATAACCTTCTCGGGCGGTAACGGCGGCAGCAAGTTTTTTGCTTCGTACCAGAACGTAGCCAACAGCGGCCTAATCCCCAAAGACAAGTACAACCGTAACACGTTCCGCTTCAATGCTTCGCAAGAACTGGGCCGTTTGACCGCTGGTTTCAACGTATCGTACTCGCTGGCCCAGACCGACGCTACGACCAACAACGACGCCAACCAATCGGTGTACTGGAACGTGTTTAACACGACGGTAATGGCGCCGCTCACGTCGTACCAAGACTGGCAAAATAACGAGTTCGCTAACCCGAACGGCTACTACAATGCCTTCTATAACAACCCATACTGGGTAATCGACAACAACCGCGTAAAAGACCGCCGCAATACTTTACTCGGTAACATCGACCTCTCGTATCGCATCAAAGACTGGCTGCGCGTACAATACCGCATTGGTATTACGGCTATCGACCAGGCTTCGCTCTCCACTCAGAACCGGTTCGACTACTCGGCTTACGCTATTGCCAACACCAACAAGCCCGGCACCTCGGTTAACGGCTACGTGCAAGACCTCGCCAGCAACCTGCGCCGCATCAACTCGGACCTGTTTGTGAGCATGGATAAGACCTTCGGTGACATCAACGTGAAGGCCGTAGTAGGTAACAACGTACAGGTAGCCGATAGCCGCTACAACTACGTAGCCTCGACCAATCTTTCTACGCCTGGCCTTTTCAACCTGCAAAACCGCAGCGGTGAGCTTGTAGGCAATGACGCACGCGCGGAAGCCCGTCAGTACTCGTTCTACGCTGACCTGACGCTGGGCTACAAAGACTTCTTTTTCGTGCACGGCTCGGGTCGTAACGACAACATTTCTTTTCTGGCGTCCGGCAACAACAGCTACTTCTACCCCGGCGTTGATGCATCGCTCGTCGTGAGCAATGCCATTCCGGCATTGAAAGACGTATCGTGGCTGGACTATGCCAAGCTGCGTGGTGGTATCACTAAAGTGAGCCAGCCTAACCTCGGTGACGCTACTGGCCCGAACACGCCCTACAACGTGTACCGCGGCTTGCAGGCTTATCGTTTGGCTACTCCTTTCTCGCTGGGCAGTGGCTTCCCCTACGGCTCGCTGACCTCATTTACCTACGGCGACCAACTGGTATCGCCGAATCTGACTCCTGAAAATACCCGCTCGATTGAAACTGGTATCGAATTGAGCTTCGCGAAGCGTCGCATTACTACTGCTGTTACTTACTACAACCAGAAGAGCACTGGCCTGACCCTGTCGGCTTCTATTCCCCCCTCTACCGGCTTCTCAAGCTACCTGCTGAACGCTGGCCAGACCCGCAACACCGGTATCGAGGTTGACCTTAGCCTGACGCCCGTTCGCCTGCAAAATGGTTTCAGCTTCACCATCGGCGGCAACTTCAACTACAACAATAGCATTGTTGACCAGATTCTGCCCGACACCCGTGAGCTAGCCCTAAGCACGGGCGACCCGGTAATCGTAGCTATCGAAGGCCAGACGCTGCCTGTACTGCGTGGCTCGTACTACGAGCGCGACTCCCAAGGCCGCATCATTCTGGACCGCACCGATGTCTCGGGCCACGGCACCTGGTACTTCCCTCGCAAATCGGCTGATACCAAAATCTTCGGCAATACCGTACCTAAGTACCGCTACGGCTTCAATGCCAGCGTAAACTACAAAGGCTTGGTGCTGGCGGCTCAAGCTGAATACCGCACGGGTTACGTGATTTATCACGGTATCGGCCCTGACCTCGACTTCACGGGCACCGGCGCACGTAGCGTAACGTATGACCGTCAGAATTTTGTGTACCCCAATTCGGTAGTAGCCGGTGTCGATGCTTCAGGCGCTACTACTTACACGCCCACTGCCTCTACTCAGCTCACGCCGGGTGGCTCAGAGTTCTGGGCTAGCGATGCTTACAACCGCACGGTTGCCGAGAACTACATCACGAAAGGCGACTTCTTCAAAATTCGTGAGGCCTCGATTAGCTACACCCTGCCGGCCGCGCTGGTATCGAAGATGGGTCTCGTAAAAGGTCTGTCAGTGAACTTTTTCGGTCGTAACATCTTTACTTGGGTTCCCAAGGAAAACATCTACACCGACCCGGAATTCAACTTCTCGACGCTCAGCAGCAGCAACGCTATCGGCATCAACAACAGCTTCCAAACGCCTCCGACCAAGTTCTACGGCGCTACGCTTTCGGCTACCTTCTAATTATTACAGTATATGAAGCAATTCGTCAAACTCGCCCTGGCGGGGGTACTGCTAGCCTCCGTCAGCAGTTGCTCATCCTTTCTGGATATCAACCAGAACCCCAATAGCCCACTAACGGCTACGCCGAACACCATTTTAGCTCAGGCCCTGACCGTAACCGCGTCTAACTACAGCACCAACTTCAATACTTATGGTAGCTGGACGGCAGGTTTCTGGGGCAAGTCGGGTACCGTCAATGGCTACGGTACCGAACGCAGCTACAACTACACGACCAACTTCTACCAGGGCTTGTGGACTACAACCTACAACAACCTAGAGGACTATCAGGTCATTCAAAACCAATCAGCTGGCTACGGCCGCCATGCGGCGATTGCCCGCATCATGAAGGTGTACAACTTTCTGTTGCTGGTAGACCAATACGGCGACATTCCGTATTTCACCGCGCTGAAAGGCTTAAGTGGTAGCCTTACCCCTACTTACGATAGCGCTCCGCTTATCTACCGTGATTTTATCACGCAGCTTGACGGTGCTATCTCCGATATCAATACGGCAGTAGCTGACCAGACCCAGGCAACCGTGGGCTCGGAGGACATTATATTCCGCGGTGACATGGTAAGCTGGAAGCGCTTCGCCAACACGCTGAAGCTGCGCATTCTGATGCGTGAGTCGCAAACCAACGACGCTTCTCTGAACACCTACGTGCAAACGCAGCTGAATACGTTGCGCACGGCTACCGATGGCTTTATTACGGCCGACGTACTGGCTCAGCCCGGTTACCTGCAAACTGCTGGCAAGCAAAACCCTTTCTTTGACCGCTACGGCGTAAACGCTGCTGGCACCTCGTTCACGGCAGAGTACAGCTACCAGCTGCCCACTCGCTACCTGCTTGAGCAGTACTACAATGCGCGTGACCCGCGTGCCGTGCAAATGTATGCAACGGCACCGGGCGCCACTTCAGTCGCCGCAGCTGCCTATAGCCAAACCTATTTGGGCACTACGGTTAGTGGTAACACCTTCCCTTACATTGGGGCTGACCTCGGTGAATCGAACCCTCTGGTAGGCAACCGCGCTTCGCGCTTCCGCAATGGTGGTGCCCTGCTGAAAGGCTTCGATGCGCCTACCCCGCTGATGTTGCTGTCGGAAATGTATTTCCTGCGAGCTGAAGCCGCTACCCGTAACCTGGGTGGCTACACTTCGGCTACAGCCAAGTCGGATTTCGACCTGGGTATCCGCTCTTCATTTGTATACTTCTACACGCCGGCTACCAGCCGCCGTAGCACGGCTACCGACTCTTCGGCTTTCGTAACAACTCCTGTTTACACGCCAACGGCTACCGATTTGGCCGACCTTGCTGCTGGTACTATCACGCAGGCTCAGCTCAATACCAAAATCCGTCTCAACAGCGGCAAAGTAGCCCGCTACTTTGCTGTTAATAGCGCTAACCCGCTGGTCAATTTTGATTTGGCTCCGTCTAACGGTGCGCTAGGCAAGCAGGCAGTTATTCTTTACCAAAAATACTTGGCGATGAATACTGTAGGCAGCATCGAGGCATGGGATGATTATCGCCGTGCTGGCCAGCCAAAATTCCGCGTCTCGTACGAGGGAAGCTTAGGCGGCCGCATTGACAAGCTGCCGACTCGCTTGCTCTACCCGCAAGTGGAAGTTGCCACCAACGGTGCTAACGTACCCACCGTCACCAATACGACCAAGATTTTCTGGGACGTAATAGACGTTGCTAATCCGTAAGCAAAACCAGTAAAGTAAAAAAGGCCACCCATTTGGGTGGCCTTTTTTACTTTAGACGTAGGCGTAACATTCTGTCTGCTTATACGACAGTATCAGCTCTGCATCAAAAACCCTTTGATATACTCATCCAAGTCCCCGTCCAGCACGTTTTGCACGTCGGTGCGCTCGATGCCGGTACGCAGGTCTTTGATGAGCTTGTAGGGGTGCAGCACGTAGTTGCGAATCTGCGAGCCGAAGTCAATGCGCTTTTTACCGGCCTCGACTTTGTCGCGCTCGGCGTTGCGCTTGTCGAGCTCTTGCTGGTAAAGGCGCGATTTAAGCATCCGCAGGGCGTGCTCTTTATTCATGAGCTGCGAGCGCTCAATCTGCACCGCGATGATGATGCCGCTGGGCGCGTGCGTGAGGCGCACGGCCGTTTCGACCTTATTCACGTTTTGGCCGCCCGCGCCACCGGCCCGAAAGGTATCCCAACTGATGTCGGCGGGGTTGATTTCGATGTTAATCGTGTCATCGACCACCGGGTAGGCAAAAACCGAGGCAAACGACGTGTGCCGCCGCCCGCTGCTATCGAAGGGCGACATCCGCACCAGCCGGTGCACGCCGATTTCGCTTTTGAGGTAGCCGTAAGCAAACGGCCCATCTATCTCCAGCGAGGCCGACTTGATGCCCGCACCTTCGCCGGGCTGGTAGCTCAGTTGCTTCACCGTGAAGCCTTTGCTTTCGCCCCACATGATGTACATGCGCATCAGCATCTCGGCCCAGTCCTGGCTTTCGGTGCCGCCCGCGCCGGGGTTGATGTCAATAACGGCCGGCAACTGGTCTTCTTCGTCCGAAAGCATGCGCTTGAACTCCAGCGCTTCTACTTTTTGCTGGGTGGCATCGTATTCAGCCCGAATTTCATCCTCGGTAGCTTCACCCTCCCGGTAGAAGTCGAAGAGCACTTCGGTGTCGGCTACGGCGCGCTGCACGGCTTCGTAGTCGTCGGTCCAGGTCTTAATACTCTTGATTTCCTTGAGCTTGGCCTCAGCCGCCTTCGAGTCGTCCCAGAAGTCGGGAGCCAGGGTTTCGGCCTCGGCCGTAGTTACCTGTTCTTTGCGGGTATCGTAGTCAAAGATACCTCCTCAGAGCCTCGGCGCGGCCCCTCAAGTCCTTTATCTGGTCTTGGGTCATGTGTGTAACTAAATAAGTGAGTAGATGAGTAAGCTGCCATACGACCAACTTACTCGGGCTGCAAAGGTCGAACAAAAAGGCCGACCGGGAATTCCGGTCGGCCTCTTGCAGTTTTTTGCCCCAGAAGACTACTTACTCACCTACCCATTCACTGCCACCATCCAGCCGTGAGGGTCGGGGGCCTGGCCGGTGCGAATGGCGTCGAGCGCTGCCCCTACCCGACGGGCAAAAGCATCGGGCGCCAGCGCGGGCAGGCTGTAGTCGTGCCCCTCGTGGCCGATGGTAGCGATGGGCGCCACCGTGGCGGCCGTGCCCACGCCAAAGGCTTCGGTAAGCGTGCCATTCTGCACCGCCTCGATTATCTCGCGGCTCGACACGCGGCGCTCTTCCACGGGCACGCCCCAGTCGCGGGCCAGCTGTAGCACTGAGCGGCGCGTGATGCCATCCAGGATGGACGTGGACAGCGCCGGCGTCGTCAGTACGCCGTTCAGCACGAACATCACGTTCATCGCGCCCGACTCCTCGATGTACTGGTGCTCCGAGGCATCGGTCCAGAATAGCTGGTGGTAGCCTTGGTCTTGGGCCAGCTTGGTGGGCAGCATGGCCGCGCCGTAGTTGCCGGCGTTTTTGGCATAGCCCGCGCCGCCGGGCGCGGCGCGCACGTACTGCTGCTCGAAGCGCACCCGCAGGGGCTGGTTGAAGAACGCCGCCACCGGGCACGTGATAATGCCAAAGTGATATGTGGCCGAGGGCCGCACGCCCAAAAAGCCGTCGGTAGCGAACATAAACGGCCGCAGGTAGAGCGAGCTGCCGGGCACGCCGGGCACCCAGGCCGCATCGAGCTTCAGCAACTCCTGCAGGCCCTGCATAAACAGCTCTTCAGGCACTTCGGGCATGGCCATGCGGGCGGCCGACACGTTGAAGCGCTGCCAGTTGGCATCGGGCCGAAACAGCGCTACGCTGCCATCGGCCTGGCGGTAGGCTTTGCCACCTTCAAAAATGGCCTGCCCGTAGTGCAGCGCCGAGGTGGCCGGGCTGATTTGCAGCGGGCCGTAGGGCACGATGCGCGCCGACTGCCAGGCTCCGTCTACGTACTCGGCCGCGAGCATGTGGTCGGCAAAAAGCTGCCCAAAAACCATATTATTAGGGTCGAGCTCGGCAAGGCGAGAAGCCGTGGTAGGCTGAATATCGAAAGCAGATGTAGCAAGCATAAAAGTGGAGGTGGGAATGTGGCGGTGAGTAGAGTATGAAAAATGAGGTAGGCGGGCAGGAGCGCATTAGCCAAGCAACTTATTGCCCTTCTTGGCTTTTAACTCCTGCGCATCTAGCCCATTACCGCCGTGGTTAAAGCCGGGGTTTCCAGGTTACTTCTTCCACGCCCAGGTCGTGGGCCATGGCCCGACTCAGGACAAACAGGTAATCCGACAATCGGTTGAGGTACATGATAACCAAATCTTCGACCGCCGACTCTTCGCGCAAGTGCACGGCCAGGCGCTCGGCGCGGCGGCACACGCAGCGCGCCACGTGCCCAAACGACACCGCCGGGTGCCCGCCCGGCAGCACGAATTCGCGCAGCGGGGCCAGCACCTCGTTCAGCTCGTCCATCGCCGTTTCGAGCAGGGCCACATCGGCGGCGTGCAGGTCGGGCAGGCGCTTCTGCACGTCTTTGTCGGGGTCGGTGGCCAGGTGCGAGCCGATGGTGAACAGCCGGTCCTGAATTTCCTTAAGAAAGGCGCGGCGCGGGGCGTTCACCTCCTGGTCGCGCAGCAAGCCTATGTAGGAGTTTAGCTCGTCTACCGTACCGTAGCAGTCGATGCGCAGGCTCGATTTGGGCACCCGCGCGCCGCCAATGAGCGAGGTGAGGCCGGTATCACCGGTTTTGGTATAAATTTTCATCGCAAGATTGACCGCAGATTCAAACGGATTAAACGGATTTCGCAGATACGCTTGGCTGCGCCAAGCTGACTGGCTGGGGGGTGCGGGTTTTCGCTGCCTTTGGGCGGCTTTTGGGCTGCCGCTAGCTGGTGAAGGAGTTGACGGCGGGCTGGGTTACATTGTGATTTACCACGTCGGTCTCGATGAGGCCGTCGCGCAGGCGCACGATACGGTGGGCGTAGTGCGCGATGTCTTCCTCGTGGGTCACCATGATGATGGTGTTGCCTTTGGCGTAGAGCGCTTCGAAGAGACCCATGATTTCGTAGCTGGTTTTGGAGTCGAGGGCACCGGTGGGCTCGTCGGCCAGCAGCACGCTGGGCGTGTTGACGAGGGCGCGGGCAATGGCCACGCGCTGGCGCTGGCCGCCGCTGAGCTCGTTGGGGCGGTGGCCGGCGCGGTCGGCCAGGCCCACCGAGCGCAAAGATTCCAGGGCTACTTCGGTGCGCTCGCGCTTGCCCAGGCCGGCGTAGATGAGCGGCAGGGCCACGTTTTCGAGGGCCGTGGAGCGCGGCAGCAGGTTGAAGGTCTGGAAAACGAAGCCGATTTCTTTGTTGCGCACTTCGGCCAGCTGGTTGTCGCTCATGCGGCTCACGTCCTGGCCATTGAGGATGTACTGGCCGCTGCTTGGCGTGTCGAGGCAGCCTACAATATTCATCAGCGTGCTCTTGCCCGAGCCCGACGGCCCCATAAACGCCACGTACTCCCCGCGCTCGATATTGATGCTCACCGAGCGCAGCGCGTGAATGTGCTCGGTGCCCATCACGTATTCCTTGGCAATGTTGGTGGTCTGGATGACGTAAGGCGTGGTAGAAACGGAGGGCATGGCGCAGAAAAAGGTTAGCGACTGGGCAAAGCAGGCGCGGCATCGGCCGAGAAAGACGCCCGGGCCGCCGCGTAGGCCGCCCGGCGGGCGGCAAATTGCGCCAGCAAGTTAGCGTAAGCAGCGGGGTCGAGGCGCGGACGCAGCTGGTCGAGGGCCGGCTGGGCCAGCTCGGCCAGGCCCGCATCGGCCGCCGCCAACACAAAGGCCTGCTGCAAGGGCAGCGAAGTCGGGATTTCGACCAAGCCCAGGCGCAGGGCTTCGTAGGCCTCGCCGGGCTGCCGCCGGGCGGTGTAGAAGCGGGCCGCCGCCAGCACGCCCGGCTCGTGGAAGGGCGCGGCGGCAAGTAGCTGCTGGTAGAGCTTAGTGGCCTGCGGCACGTTGGGCTCGGCTTTTTGGGTCTCAGCCAGCAAGGCATCGCCCACGCGCGGCTGCTTGGCTGGCGCCGGCACGGGCGCGGCCAAGGCCGCCAGCAGCCGCTGACCCACCGGCCGCGCCGCCGAATCGGAACCAGCGGCCAGGCGCTGGGCCAGCGCCCGCGCTGAGTCGGGCTGCCCGGCGTAGCGCAGCGCCCAGGCCCGCGCCGGTTGCGCCAGCGGCAGGCCGTGCTCGGCCGCCAGGCCAAACTGCGTGGCCGCCGTGGCATACTGCTGCTGCTGCAACTGCCAGATTCCTAGTACGTACTGATAATAACCAGCCGTGTTGCTGGTACCCACCGTGAGCGGGGCCAGTGCCTGGCGGGCCAGCACTTCCTGGCCGCCCGCGTGCAGCAGCAGCGCTTGCAAAAACAGTAATTGGTCGTAATAAGGCGCGTTTTCGGGCCGGGCCGTGGCTTGCTGCACTTGCGTCAGCCAAGGCTTGAGCAGGTTGGTGCTGCCCCGACCGATGCGCTGGGTAGCTTGCAGCGCCCCGTGGTAAAGCTCGGCAAACGACGCGGCATCGAGCACCAACGCCTTACTCAACGTCGGATTAGACGAAGCCGGGCGGCTCGGATTCAGCAGCGCCAGCAGCAGCTGGTTGCTGCGCAGCGCGGGCTCATCGGCTTTGGCCTTAAACTGCGGGCTGAGCTTTTCGGCCGCGGGCAGCAGCTTTTGCTGAGTCAGGAAAGCCAGCTGATTGGTCTGGCCGACGTAGGAGCCAGGGGCCAGCTTTTCGGCCTGGCCGAGGTAGAATACTACCGAATCGGTGAGAGCCGAGCGGGTGAACAGCTGCGCTAAATCGGACGCGATAGCCGCGCTGCGCGGAAACTCGCGGCGGCCCTGACGCAGCACATCCAGCGCCTCAAAAAACTCGGCGGGCGCGTCGTAGCGGCTGGCCAAGCGCAGCATCAGCTTGGCATCGGGCTGGCGGCGCAGGGCCCGCGTCAGGGCGTTCAGCTCATTCTGGCGCTGGTCGCGGAAGCGGTAGAGCGCGGCGCGGCCCAGCTGGCCGGGGCGGTTGAAGCGGTCAAGCACGTCGCTGCTTTCGGCGTAGTAGCGCTCGGCCAAGCCGGCCAGGGCCAGGTCGGCGGGGCGGGCCTCGCTTTGCTGGCGGGTGAGGTCGCCGAGCTGGTTGTACTGCCCGGCCTGCACCAGGCTCAGCAGCGACCAGTTGTTGCGCAGCTGCACTAGGATTATCACGCTCAGCCCCAGCACGTACACCGTATAAAACGGCAGCCGGCGCGGCTCAAACACTACCCGGTACACCCGCAGCCGCTGCGTGATGAGGCTACCGAAATTGATGAGCACATAGAGCAAAAACGCGCCGCCCAGCCCCAGCAGCCCCAGCGTAGTGAAGGTGCGGGCGGCGGCCAGCAGCGGCGTATTGGCCGTGGCCAGCATGTAGCTCAAGGCCCCGGCGGCCATGCCCACGAGCAGCCAGTACAAGGGCCGGGCCGCCGCAAAGGGCACCCAGCTGCCGTAGCTGGGCAGGCGCTGGGGTAGGCCCAGGCCACCCGCCAGCACGGCCGGCAGCAGCAGCACCAGCGGGTCGAGGCGCAGGCCAAAAAGCACTACCAGCTCGTTGTTATTCCAGAGGTAAAAGCCCAGCGCGCCCAGGTACAGCAGGCTCGCCAGCACCAGCGGCACCAGCCCAAAACGCCCCTCGGGCCGGTCGGCCTGGGTGTTGAACCACAGCAGCGCCCGCACGTTTTCGATGCCCACCCACAGCACCAGCAAGGCCACCAGCACCGCGCCGCCCGTCGTGGCAAAGGCGGCTAAATGCAGGATGGTCTCCTCAGTGGGCAGGCCCGAGCGGCTGAAAATCAAGGCAACCAGCGCGGCTACCAAACTCATAAAAATGGCCACCCGCCACCGGATGCCCACGCTGCCGCCAAAGGCGTGCAGCCCAAAAGCCGCCCCACCCAGCACCACAATGCTCAGCAACAGGAAGCCCTGCTCGGTGCCGGCAAGGATGCCCAGCGCGTCGACATTGAGCGACATGAGCAGGAAGATGACCGGAGCCGTGCCCGCGATGAAGCCGGGGCGCGGCAGCATACTCACCACCGCCAGCCAGCCAGCCAGCCCGGCCGCCAACACGCTCAGCCACAGCCCCGCCGCCAGCGGCTGCGTGAAAGGGCCGCCAAAATCGTGGGTGAGCGTGGTGATGTAGCCATTGGCCGGCACCGGCAGGTGGGCTGCGCCCACGGCCACCGAGTCGAGCACCAGGGGCACGGGCGCCAGGTGCGGCACCAGTACCAGCGGCAGCGTGGCGGCCTCGCCCGCAAAGTAGTAGTAAACCGCCAGCCCCACGCCCAGAGCCGCCAGCAGCACCGGCCAAACCGCCACGCGGCGCAAAAACGAGAAATCAGCCAAGGAAATACGAAAGGATAAGGGAGGGAAGCAAGGTAGAAATAGAAGCCCCATAAACACCTGTCCTTGCGAGCGCAGCGCGGCAATCGCCCCTACTCAGCCGCGCCGTTTGGGTGCGAGAGCTTCGCTGCGCTCGCAAGGACAAGGGGGTTCCATCAGCTTTTTTCCCCAACGCACAATGCCGCTGGTTTAGTCCAGCACCTTGGGCACGCGGAAGTAGTCTGTGTCCTTGCGGGGGGCGTTTTTGAGGCCTTCCTGGTGCGAGATGGTATTGTGGGCCACGTCGTCGCGCAGCACGTTTATCTCGTGCGAGAGGTGTACCAGCGGGGCCACGCCCTCGGTATCCACCTTTTCGAGCTGGGCCACCCAGTCGAGGATGCCGTTGAGGTCCTTGAGCATCTGCTCTTCGCGGGCGGGGTCAAATTCGAGGCGGGCCAGGTGCGCGAGGCCGCGGAGGGTTTCGGTATTCATAATCGGTGAGGTGGTGAATGCGTGAAGGAGTGAGGTGGTGGGTGCGTGAATGGGCGATTTAAGTAAAATTCACTCATCCCTCATCCATCACCTCACTCATCGCCAGCGGCTAGGCTCGGGAATGCCCCGGCCTTCGGGCAGGAAGTCGTCGCTTATCTGGGCGGCGACCTGGGCTTTGAGAGCCGGAATATCGGCGATGGTGAGGCTTTTGGTTTCGATGGGGGCGTGGAATACGATGCGTAGCTTGGCGTAGCGCACCCGCAGGCCTTTAACCGAGGGCATAAACCTGTGGTTCAGGGGCATGCTCACCGGCACGATGGGCACGCCCGTGCTGATGGCCAGCTGAAAGGCGCCGTCCAGCAGCGGGGCCAGCGCCTCGCCGGGCCGGTCGCCGATGGTGCCCTCTGGAAATACCGCCAGCGGGCGGCCTTGCAGCAGCTCTTGCCGGGCCTGGGCAAAGGAGCGGCCCCGCGCCACGGCGCTGCCCCGGTTCACGACCACGTAGGTGCCCGCGAAGAGCGGCCCCCAGAGCGGGGTTTTGGCCAGCGAGTCCTTGCCCATCATGTTCAGGAAACCGGGGATGGTTTTGAAGAGCAAGAGGATATCAACATACGAGCCGTGGTTGGAGAGGTAGATGCAGGGCTGCGGCACGGGGCTTGCGTCTTCGCGCACTACCTCGACCGGTACGCCCCACATGAAGATGGAGACCTTGGCCCAGGCCCGATTGAGGGCGTGCAGCTGGCGGCGGCGGCCCAGCTTGTGGAGCAGCCATTGCACTGGGTAGGTGACTACGAAGGGCAGCACAAACCAAAACGTGGCCCAAGTGGTGTACAGGCGATGACCGATGTAGCGGAGAAACGCAGGCATGGGGCAAAGTTAGGCGCTGTCGATTTTAGCTGGGGAATCTGAAGTAATGGGGTTGTCGGGGCAAAAAAGTCCGGTAGTTACGCCTTTTAGCCCCGGCTAGCCAAAAACTTCTCCGCCTTCAGTAGGCCGGCTACGCTGATGGCGTCGGTGATTTCATCGGTCATGACCATGGCCAGAGCCTGGGCCAATGGTAATTTCCAGACGCGCAGGTCTTCGCTTTCTTCGGGCTCCCATTCGCCCTGCGTCAGGTCTTCGGCCAGGAACACGAAGCCTTCTTCATCAGTAACCGAGTTGGAAGTGTGCAGGCGGGCGATGCGCGTCCAGCGGGCGGCCGTGAGGCCGGTTTCTTCGCGCAACTCGCGCTGGGCCGATTCCAGCGCGTCGAGCTCGACGGGGCCGCCGCCCATGGGGATTTCCCAGCAGTACTCGCCCAGGGTGTAGCGGTACTGGCCCACCAGCCAGGTATTGCCCTCCGCGTCGAGGGGCACGATGCCAATGGCTTTGTTTTTCATCGACACCACGCCGTAGATGCCCGCGCCGCCCTTGGGGTTGGTTACCTCATCCTGGCGCACTTTTATCCAGGGGTTTTCATAGACTTGGCGCGTGCTATGCGTTTGCCAGGGGTTGTGCAGGGGGTCAAAATCGGTGGGAGGCGTGGTCGGCGTCATCGGTTTCAAATAGGCAGTTGTAGAATCAAGGCCAAAACTACGATGCTGGTGCCGGCCCGTGGCCGGCCAACCCCGGCGCGGCCCGTGCGTAGTATCGGGTATCCGGTGGCCGTTTATATCCCGGCCGGCCGGCGCTTCCTCATGGCCAAAGACCAGCAAAAACCCGCCCCCGACGCTACTGCCGACGACTCTTTGCTCAACCTCAAGTTTGCCCAGGCCGAAGCCGACCTGGCCCAAAAAACCGGCGGCCTCGGCCCCACCACCAACGAATACGTATCGTCGGACGAGGATGCCGAGATAACGGCCGGCGAAGGCCCCATCGACAAGCAGGGCCAGCGCCGCGGCGTAACCGACCCCACCGACCAGGGCTCGACGGCCGGCAGCCATAGCTAGTAGCCCTTTTTTGTATTGAAGCCAGCGGCAGCAGCAACCAGCATTGGGCACAGTGTTTGCTCATTCTGGTTGCTACTGCCGCTCTTTCATAGCCTTTTTCTATGCGCTTCTCCTCTCCTACTCATCGCGCTCCTGCCGCCCGCCTGGCCTTGGCGGGGCTACTGCTGGCCCTGGCTTTGCTGGGCGCGTGCCGCGCCAGCGGGCCAGCTACCCCCGCCCGCACGGTGGCGGCGTTTTTCAACAAATACGAGAGCCGCTCGGGCTTCCACACTACCGAGTGGTCGGCGAGCATCTTGCAGCGCTTGGCTTTGGTGCAGGCAGCCAAGCTGTTTGGTGGCTCCGAGCTTACCAGTGCCATTACGGGCGTGCGGTCGGCGCGGGCGCTCACCTTTGCGCCCACCAGCACCCGGGCGCTCGACCTTTCGCAGCAGGGCCTGCTAGGCGAGGTAAACGGCCTGCTGGCCGCCGAAAAATACACCCCGCTGACGTCCGGCAACTCGTCGGCTGGCAATTATAATTCGGTCGTCCGCCTGTCGGGCGATAAGGTGAGCGAAATCGTGGCCACCGGCGCGCTGCCCAACGCCGCCGATTCCTTCGTGCTAGTGCAGGTGCAGGGCAATTTCACCCGTGCCCAGGCCGAGGCCCTGGCCAAGGTGCTGCCGCAAGTGGTACAAACTACGGGCCAGTAGGTAGTTACACAAAGCAGGTATACTAAAGCGGCAAGCCCGACCACACAAAAGCCCATCGCAAAACGGGGGGCCGCACCACGTATAAGCACGTTGCGCGGCCCCCGTTTTATGATGGGCTTAGCGCCTACATATCAACCTACATATCAAACTTTATCCCCTGCGCCAACGGCAGCTCGGTGCCGTAATTAATGGTATTCGTTTGCCGGCGCATGTACACTTTCCAGGCGTCGGAGCCCGATTCGCGGCCGCCGCCCGTCTCCTTTTCGCCTCCGAAGGCGCCGCCGATTTCGGCGCCACTGGTGCCGATGTTCACGTTGGCGATGCCGCAGTCGGAGCCGGCGTGCGAGAGGAAAGTTTCGGCCTCGCGCATGTTCAGGGTGAAGATAGACGACGACAACCCCTGCCGCACGTCGTTTTGCAGGCGTATCGCTTCTTCGACCCCGCCGCTGTACTTGATGAGGTAGAGGATGGGCGCAAAGGTTTCGGCCTGCACCGTGGCGTAGTGGTTTTCGGCCACCACCAGGGCGGGCAGCACGTAGTGGCCGCCGTGCAGCTCGGCGCTGCTCACCACCTGCCCGCCGGTTAGCAGGGCGCCGCCCTCCTGCTGCACCTGCTCGATGGCGTTGGTGAAGAGCGTCACGGCGTCGGCGTCGATGAGCGGGCCCACGAGCGTGCCCTCTTGCAAGGGGTGGCCGATGGGCAGCTTGGCGTACGCGGCGACCAAGCGCTGGCTCACCTCGTCAAAAATGCTGTCGTGGATGAGGAGGCGGCGCGTGGTGGTGCAGCGCTGCCCGGCCGTGCCCACCGCCCCGAATACGATGGCGCGCATCGCCATATCGAGGTCGGCCTGCGGAGCGAGGATGATGGCGTTGTTGCCACCCAGTTCCAGTAGCGCGCGGCCCAGGCGCTGGCCTACGGCCGCGCCCACGGCCCGGCCCATGCGGGTGCTACCCGTGGCCGAAACCAGCGGCACGCGCTCGTCATTGGCCATGGCCACGCCCACGTCGGGGCCGCCCAGCACGAGGTTGAAAATACCTTCGGGCAAGTCGTTTTCGGCCAGCACCTTGTGCAGAACGTGCTGAATGGCGACCGCCACCAGGGGCGTCTTTTCGGAGGGCTTCCACACGCAAACATCGCCGCACACGGCGGCCAGCATGGCGTTCCAGCTCCACACGGCCACCGGGAAGTTGAAGGCCGAAATGATGCCCACCACGCCCAGCGGGTGGTACTGCTCGTACATGCGGTGCGCGGGCCGCTCCGAGTGCATGGTGAAGCCGTGCAGCTGCCGGCTCAGGCCCACGGCAAAATCGCAGATGTCAATCATTTCCTGCACTTCGCCCAGGCCTTCCTGCAATATCTTACCCATCTCGTAGCTCACGAGCTTGCCCAGGGCCTCTTTGTGGCGGCGCAGCTCGTTGCCAATCTGGCGCACCACTTCGCCACGCTTGGGGGCGGGCACCAGCCGCCAGACCGGAAAGGCGGCCTGCGCGGCCTGCACCACGGTGTCGTAGTCGGCGGGCGTAGCCAGGGCTATGCTGGCTATTTCCTTACCATCGGCGGGCGACACGATGGTTTTGGGGGCGCCAGCACCGCCCCACTGGCGGCCGGTACTGTAGGCGGGGTTTTGGGGCTTGATGCCGAGCTGGCGCAGCACATCTTGCATGCCGTGGGGGTCGGCGTGCGGGTGCGCCACGGTTACGTCGGGGCGGGTAGCTTCTTCGAGGGCCTGCTTCATGGGGGTGGAAAAGGGGCGGGTAGGGTACCCGGCAAAGCTACAAATCTGGCGACAGTTGGGAAGTATGCGTTGCGCGTGCGCCTGTTCCTGGCTTCGCTGCGCTCAAAAAGTAGTCGTGCTCACAACAAGCCGCTCGGGTACTCGCCAAGTACGCTTGGGTTGCTGCGCTCGCGATAACCGACTGTTTTACGCATCTCCCACCGCTTAGCTCATCAGGGCTGCTGAGCCAGCCAGGCCATGGCAGCGCCTTCCTGGTCGAAGTAGTGGTAGCGGGCGCCGTGCAGCGAGCCCTGGCGGATGTTTTCGCCCAGCATGGGGTCGGTGGCCGCTACCTCCTGCCCCACCATCGCGAAGTAGGCAATGACTACGGGCTGCCCCAACACGCCAGGCAGCCGGGGGCCAAATTCCTCTCCAAACCACTGCTTGGCGGCGGTATCGTTGATGGGGCGGCGGCGCACGTCGAGCAGCCAGTGCCGGCAGTGGCCGTGGGCCAGCGCGGCTTGCAGCAGGGCGTCGTAATGGGCCTGCAGTTCGACGAGGGATACCGGCCGCAGCCAGCGCCCAATGAGCAGGTGTTCGTCGGGCAGGTAGGCCAAGCTAAAGCCGTCGGGGTAGCGAGTAACGGGTAAGTTCATTGCCGATGAGGAAAGAGGACAGGCCTGGCAAAGGTATCGTAGCCAGCGCCCAGGTTAAAGCAGCCCGCCATCAAGTTAGCTTTACTCAGCAATATACCTTGACCATCAGCGTTTTCCCTTATTATTGCCGAGCTTTTACACTAGCTCAGCCTAGTAGCCTGCCAGTTGGGCTGAGCTACCTCGTCGGCACGGTCGTGAAGTCTCGTTCCATTCCCCCCGTCGAGCGGTTACCCCAAGGCTCTTGCCTCGGTTACACTAAGAACCCACTCTCCGCCAAACAACCCGCCGATGAAGGCGCAACCAAGAGCGCAGTGCTACTTAGTAGCGTTTTGGGCTCCTGGCCAGCGCAGCAGCGGCACCAGCACCATCACGGGCAGGGGCGATAACAGCATGTGCAGCAGGCGACTGGCCAGCGTAGCGAGCAGTGGCTGCCCGGTGGCGCGGCTGGCCAGCAGCAGCAGCAGGCTGGCCAGCCCCAGCCCCCCGTACAGGCGCAGGCCCCAGCGCCAGCCCTCGCCGGGGGGCAGCAGCGCGGCCAGCAGGCCCCAGCACAGCCCCACGTAGCCGGCCGCAAACAGCAGGGCCGCCGGCACGCTGTGCGGCCGCTCCATGAGGTGGCGCAGGCTGCTGCCGGCGGCCCCATCGAGGGCAGCGGCGGCGGGCAGCACCCGGCACACGTAGTGCCAGCCAGCATCGAGCCAGCCATAAATTGTTTCTTCGTACCAGCGGGCACTCAGCAAGAGCACCAGCAGCACCGCGGCCACCACGAGCCGCCCGGCCGAGAGCCCGCCCAGCAAATGGGCCGGCCGAAACGCCGCCGGCCCTGGGCTAGGCCGCATTGGGGCGGGTGGCAGGTTGGCCAACGCCCGGCGCCAGGCGCGTGGCCCACCACATCCAGAGGCCAAAAATGCTGGCGTAAACGATGGCCGTGAAGGTGTAGTGGTGGTTGAAATCTACCGACTGGTGGGCGTAGTAGCTATTGAGGCACAGGGCGATGATGCGGCCCACGTTCAGGCTGTATATCAAGCCCAGGCCCAGCGGGATAAACCAGAGCTTGTGCCGCCACGGCCCGGCAAAAGCCAGGATGAAGCCGCTAAACAAAGCGTACAGCACCAGCCCATTGCAGGGGTGCCAAATAAAAACCACCGGCCGCTGGGCCAGGCTGATGAGCGGCCGCGCCTCGCCCGATGCCACCGCGTCGTAGCCCAACAGCCGCAGCCCGGCCGCGCTCACTTGCGCCAGGTTATGGGTCAGGGCCGTGTCGAGGCGGCCATCGGCGGCCAGGTAGTGCTCGTAGCCCACAAACCAAAGCAGATAGAGCGCGCCAGCCAGCACCGCAAAGCGCAGCAGCGGGGAAGAAGCCGGCCGGGCGGCCGGGGGCAGGGTAGGCGACATAGAGGCAGGCAAACGCCCCGGCCCCAGGGCCACGGCGGCAAAAAGAAATAAAAATGGCTGACGCGCGCCTTTAAGACACTTGAAGCCAGCTAGTAGCCAGGGCGGCGCGGGCCCGTGGCCCGCGCCGCCCGCTGGGGCGTGCCCCAGCCGCTACGTTGCAATTAAGCCATGCGGCGGCGGCGCAGGTGGCGCACGGCATAGGCCGCGCCGCCAGCCAGCAGCAGCGATACGCCGCCATCGATGGGCGCGCCGGTGGGGTCGGGCGTACCGGGCGTGGGGCCACCCGAGTTGGGCTGGGCGTAGCCGGCCAGGGTGAATAGAAACAGCATGGCAACCAGTAAAATGCGCAACATAGCGGGAAGGGGAAAAATGGGGAACTTGACGATGTAAATAAAGCAATAAAATCTTACAACAAATACGGATGAGCTTGGCAATTACTGCTGAAAAGATTTTTTGCCCTCGGCTCGCACGCTGTTAAGGCGCTTTTTCGGGGGCTAAGCGCAAGAATTGCATGGGTGCTCGGGGGGTGAACAGCGTTACCAGTTAGTTCAGAAAAGCTCGGCGGCGGCGCGCAACGGACCGCTGGAGGAGCCCAAAAGCCGCCCGGGGGGAGGGCCGCACCCGCTTTGGCTGCGCCGATTCCGAGCCCAGAGGGGCCCGCCTTGGGCAGCTACGCCCGCGTAAGTTGCAGTTCGGGCCGCTCGGGCGTGAGCAGCGGAATATTTTCGACGGTGAGCGAGGAGTTGTCGAGGCCAAAGCTTTCTTGCTGGCTGCTGCCGAGGCGGCGCAAAAAGCCCGACAGGCGCGCTACCAGCCGCTGCCAGCCGCTGAGCGAGTGGGCGTGCGGCAGTGTGCGATTGAGAATAACAAACTGAAAATCACCAGGCTGCTTTTCATCACGCAGCGACTCGTAGCGCGAGCTAATGTCGATTTCGCCAGCCTGCACCAAGTCCGTCACTACCTGCCGAAACATGTAGTTGATGGCGTGGTCGACGCGAAAACCGAGGTGAAAGTCGATGCGTACCAAGTCATTGGGCAGCAGCACCTCGGCGTGGTAGGTTTTGGTGTAGGGCTCGTCGGTAGTTACCACGTGCAGCAGGTAGTAAAGGTCGGCGCGCTTGGGGCTCTTGCGGAAAATGCTGTGGATGATGGCATTTTCGACCAGCTTAGGCTCGCGCGAGTCGGTGAAGTACACCAGGTTAGTAGCCAGGCGGGGCACCGACTCGTCGTGGCTCAGCTTTTGGAGGCGGGGCAGCCACTCGGCCAGCGGCACGTACTTGTAGAGGTCCTGGTAGAGGCGGCGGCCCTGAATCCAGCTCACCATCACGAGCAGCAGCAGGGCGCCCAGCAGCACGCTCAGCCAGCCGCCCTGCGGAAACTTGCGCAAGTTGGCCGCCAAAAACGAGCCTTCCACCGTGAAGTAGCCCAGCAGCAGCAGCGCTATCCAGCCCACGGCGGCCCGGCGCAGGCGCAGGTAATACGCCAGCAAGATGGTGGTACTGAGCATGGTAATGGTAACGGCCAGCCCAAAGGCCGCTTCCATGCGGCTCGACTCGCGGAAGTACAGCACCACGCCCACGCAGCCCAGGCCCAGCAGCCACGTGAGGGAGGGCACGTAGGCCTGCCCGCGCAGCTCGGTAGGATACGCTATTTTGACCTTGGGCCAAAAATTGAGCCGTACCGCTTCGATTATCAGGGTGTAAGAGCCTGAAATAAGCGCCTGCGAGGCGATGATGGTAGCCAGCGCGCACAGCCCGATGGCCGGCAGCAGCCCCCAGCGCGGTATCATCTCGAAGAACAGGTTTTGCTCGCCCAGCGGCTGGCCCTGGTGCTGCAGCAGCCACGAGCCCTGCCCCAAATAGTTGATAACCAGGCATATTTTAACAAACCCCCACGATACGTAGATGTTGCGCCGGCCCACGTGGCCCATGTCGGCATACAGGGCCTCGGCCCCGGTGCTGCACAAGAAAATGCTGCCCAGCAGCCAGAACGCGCCCGGCAGCCGCGTGAGCATGTGCAGCGCGTAGTAGGGGTTTAGCGCCCGCAAAATACCGGGCTCGCGCAGCACGTAGGGCAGCCCCAGCGCGGCCAGCATGGCGAAGAACACCAGCATGACGGGCCCAAAAAGCTTGCCGATGAGGGCCGTACCAAACTGCTGAAACGCAAACAGCGCCACGATGATAACCAGCACGATGGGCACCGTGTTGAGGTTGGGCCAGAGCACGCGCAGCCCCTCGATGGCCGACGACACCGAGATGGGCGGCGTAATGATGCCATCGGCCAGCAGGGCGGCCGCCCCCACGATGGCCGGCACGTAGAGCCAGCGCAGCTTGAGGCGCCGCAGCAGCGCGTAGAGCGACAAAATACCGCCCTCGCCATGGTTGTCGGCGCGCATGGCCAGCAGCACGTACTTGCAGGTAGTGAGCAGGGTGAGCGTCCAGATGATGGCCGAAATGGTGCCCAGCACCACGTCTTCGGTCACGGGCCGGCCCACAAACACGCCGCGCACGGTGTAGAGTGGCGAGGTGCCAATGTCGCCGTACACGATGCCCAGCGCGATGAGCGTGCCCGCCGCCGTGATGCGGGCGTGCAGCGCGGCGTGCGGGTCGGGCGGGGTGGCGGCAGCAGAAGCGGAAGCGTGTTGCATGGCAAAAAGGAGGCTTTCGGGGCCAGGAAGGCAAAGACGATTTCGCTGTACGGTAGCGCGGGCTTTTTGGCGGCCGCTATTCCCGTTTCGGGTTTGCTGGGCGGCATTTTGCCGGCGGCGGGGCGGGCGGGCAGCGGCCAGCGGCCCGGCCCCAAATGCCCCGCCGCTTTTGCCAACGTGGTTAGTGCTACGTAATTTGGTAAAAACTTTACCGTATTTCAGCTATGGCCGCTACCAAAAAGCCCCAGCGGGCTGTCCTTCTCGATACGCCCCAACTACCCGAAGCCGAAGACCTGCTTTATACCGACGAACTGCCCGCCGCCCAGGAGGTGGGCGATGCCTCGCTGTGCCCCACCTGCGGCGAGCCCCTGACTTGGCACGAAGAAGCGTGCCACCAGCCCACCGCCGCCGCGCCAGCCGAGGCGGCGGAAGACGCGGCGGTGGCGCGCCCGCTCCGCTCGGCCGTGGCCTACGCCTACGACCTGGGCCGGCTGGTGCTGCCCGCCACCCAGCAGCAGGCCCACCCCATCGTGTGGCGCGGGCAGCTAAAGGAGCGCCACCCCGCCACCGGCCTGGTGCACCGCGTCAATGTCTATCGCCTCGGCGATGGCTACTGGGACTGCTACCGCGAGGAAGAACTGCAAGCGGCCTAGGTGGTGCGCCGCGCCGGGCGCGGCAAGTTATTGGCCAGGCCTGGGCAGGCACGGCTTGGGGACTCAATTCTTTGCTTGTCAAATTAATTTGCCACGTTTAATGCACAGCTTGGGACTACCGTCGGCGTATTGATTCTATTCAGTTTGTTCACTTTTAAGCCCGATAGCCGTTAGTAGCCTTATTTATCCGGCTGCCCCGTGGCGCCGTGCTTACCTTTTCTACTCATGCCTACTTCTTCCCTGCTGCCGCTGGCCGAGTCGCTGCGGCTGCAAGCCCTGCGCCCGTACCAGCTCTTCAACACGATGCAGGACGAAACTTTTGCCGAGCTGGTGCGCCTGGCGGCCAAGCTCTTCAACGTGCCCGTGGGCATCGTGGCGTTTGTGGAGGAAGATGAGGTGCGCTTTGGCCTCAATTATGGCCTCGACCCGGGCCTGGACCGCGTGAACCGCTGGGAAACCCTGTGCTCGGTGGCCATGCTGGAAGAGGAAACCACCGTGTTTGAAGACCTGCGGGCGCGGCCCTGCGACCTCATCAACCCCGCCCTGGTGCAGCAGCTCAACCTGGGCTTTTACGCGGGCGCGGCCCTGCGCACCAAGGAAGGCTACTCCATTGGCGTGCTGTGCGTGATTGACTACAAGCCCCGCACCTTTAGCCCACCCGAGGCCACGCTGCTCGAGCAGCTGGCCGCCGTGGTGATGAGCCTGCTCGACCTGCGCCTGCACCTGCTGCTACAGCCCACCTGGAACCAGCAGCTGTGGGCCAGCATCTACGCCCGCATCGAAGCCTCGGTGACGCGCATCGAAACCCTGGCCTCGCTGGCTAGATGGGAGCTTACCGACGACAGCGAGGCCGCGCAGTCGTACCGGCGCTCGACCCAGGAAGAAATCACGCGCGTTATCGCCGTGCTGCACGAGCAAATACAGCTGCAAGCGCAGCAGGCGGCCGAGTAGCACAGCGGCTCAGCTTTGGCGCGCGCGGTCGCCGGGCGGGGCATCGGGGCGGCCTTCCTGGCCATTTAGCATAAACTCGCGCAGGCGGTTAATGTGGTTTTTGAGGTCGTCGAGACGCTCGGCGGCTTGCTGGGTCCGCCAGTGCACGCCCTCGTGCGTGGCCATGCTGGTGAGTAGCAGCTTGCGCTCCTCCATCATGCGCAGGGCCACCCACAGCGTTTCTTCGAGCGCCTGGCGCGAGTTTTCGCTCAGCACCTCGGCCGTGAAGGCGTGGCCGGTGTGGCAGCGAAAGCGCTGCACGCGGCCGTGCTCCATTTTCCAGAGCGCACCGCCGCAGTCGGGGCAGGTGAGCGGAATCTGGTGGCCCAGCTGGCTTACCTGCTCTACGGTACCCATCACGCGCTCGGCAATGGCGGCTTCCAGCCGCAGGTCTTGCGGCACGGGCACGCTACCGGGCGGGGCGGCGGCCAGCGGCTGCACCAGCGTGGCCAGCAGCGCGCCCAGCCGGGCCAGGGGCACTACGTGGTCGACGGCCACGGCGCTGAGGGCACTCTGGGGCATGCTCGGAAACTCGGCGTCGGCGGGGTCTTGCACCACGGCCACGCCGCCGCAGCGCTTCACAAATTCGAGCCCGGCGGTGCCGTCGTGCAGCATCCCGGTTAGCACCACGCCCACCACATTGGGGCCAAAAGCCACGGCGGCCGACCGAAACAGGGCATCGATGGCGGGGCGGTAGTGGTTTTCGCGCGGGCCTTTGGTCACGAGCACCCGGTCGGGCCGGGCCAGCAGGTGGCCGTTGGGCGGGGCCAGGTACAGCGTGCCGGCTTCGAGCGGGGCTTCGTGGGTGGCCAGCACGCAGCGCAAGCGGGTGCGGGTAGCCAGGCGCGCCACCAGCACCTCGCCCTGCGAGTCGGCCGCCAGGTGCTGCACTACCAGCACGGCGGCGGGCAGGGTGGCGGGCAGCTGCGCCACTAGCTGGCTAAGGGCGGCAAGCCCCCCGGCCGACGTGCCGATAACGATGAGAAATAGCGGAGTGGCCACGAGCAAAGGGCCGGAGCAGCAACCAGGCACCGGTGCCCGGCCGCGCAGGGCAGCCCGGATACTACGCGTGACCAGTAGCCAGCGGACGGGGCTGCCCAGCCTAATTTCAAATAAAGTTGTGCCCGCCGGCCCAGCGGCCACGGTAGGCCCAGCCAATTGCTTAGCCAGCAGTTAGGCGGCCGGGCTTACTGTTTTTGCCGGTGGGCGCGCTAGCTTCGTGGGCGGCGCGCCTTGCTGTTGGGCCGGTGGCGGCCCTTCCTTTTTTAATATGACCGACGACCCTACCCCCCACCCCGCGGCTGCGGCCAGCGGCCCGCCTGCGGGGCCCAGCGCCGAAAAGTTTCACATTGTAGCCATCGGGGGCTCGGCAGGCTCGCTCGATGCGCTGGAGCGCTTTTTTCGCCACACACCCACCTACACGGGCCTGGCCTTCGTGGTGCTGATGCACCAGCTGCCGGGCCAGGACAGCGAGCTGGCCCAAGTGCTGCAGCATTTTACGCACATGCCGGTAGTGCAGGCCCAGGATGGCCTGCGCCTGCGCCCCGACCACGTGTACGTGAACCCGCCCGACCGCGACCTCAGCCTCCTGCACGGGGCGCTGCTGCTGCTGCAGCCTACCGGCCCGCCGGCCCGCCGCATGCCCATCGATTTTTTTCTGGAAAGCCTCGCGCGCGATGCCCAGGAGCAGGCGGTGGCCGTCATTTTGTCGGGCATGGGCGCCGACGGCAGCATCGGCCTCAAGCTCGTGATGGAAAGCTTCGGCATGGTGATAGCGCAGGAGCCCAGCACGGCCACCTGCCCGGCCATGCCCACGGCCGCCATCGCCACCGAGTTTGTCGATTTTGTACTGGCTCCCGAGCTGATGCTCAACCAGATACTCGACTACGTGGAGCGCCCCCTGCACGCCCGCCCCCCGCGCGAGCTGCAAGAAGCGGGCGTGCAGCCGGCCCACGCCCTCCAAAAAATATTTGCCCTCATCCGGGCCGAAACGGGGCACGACTTCAGCTACTACAAGCGCAACACGGTATTTCGGCGCATCGAGCGCCGCATGAATGCCCACCAGATTCGGGAGTTTACCCACTACGTGCGCTACCTCCAGGAAAACGCCCACGAGGTAACGCTGCTCTTTAAGGAGCTGCTGATTGGGGTTACCAAGTTCTTCCGCGACCAGGAGGCCTTTGCCCACCTGCGCAAGCACCTGCTGCCCCTGCTGCACCAAAAACCCGTCGATAGCACCATTCGGGTGTGGGCCCCCGGCTGCTCGACCGGCGAGGAAGCCTACTCGCTGGCCATGCTGCTCTTTGAGTGCCTCGACGAAGTGGACCCGGCGCGCTACCTCAAAATTCAGGTTTTTGCCACCGACATCAGCGCCGAGAGCATCGGCTTTGCGCGGGCCGGCCTCTACTCCGACAGCATCAGCGGGGACGTGAACGCCCAGCGCCTGCACCGCTTTTTTCAGAAGCAGGACAACCACTACCAGATTCGCAAAGAGGTGCGCGACGTGGTGGTGTTTGCGGTGCACGACATCAACAAGGACGCGCCCTTTACCAAGCTCGACCTGCTGTGCTGCCGCAACCTGCTCATTTACCTGAGCGGCGAGCTGCAAAAAAACCTGCTGCCCGTGTTTCACTACGCCCTCAACGTGGGCGGGCTGCTGTTTCTGGGGCCGAGCGAAAACATCAGCGCCTTCCAGGACTTGTTTCAGGCGCTCGATGTGAAGTGGAAAATTTCGCGGCGCACCAGCGCGCCGTCGTCGCTCACGCAGCTGGCCAGCTTTCCCTTCTCCTTATCGCGGCCCAACACGGCCGCCACGCACGCCACCGCCTTGCTTTCCTCCTCCATCTCGTCGCGCCGCGAGGGCGGGCAGTTTGCCACCTTCGTCCAGAAAGAGCTGTTGCGCAGCTATGCCCCGCCGGCCGTGGTGATTAATGCCAAGGGCGAAATCCTGTACGTGAACGGGCGCACCGGCAAGTACCTCGAGCCCGCGCCCGGCCTCGGCGGCATGAACCTCTTTGAGATGGCCCGCGAAAAGCTCAACTACGAGGTGAGCAGCGCCGTGCACCGCGCCACCCAAACCAAGGAAGACGTGGTGGTGGAAAACGTGTCGGTGCACACCGATGCCGGCCAGCAGCTGCTGCGCCTCACGGTGCGCCACCTCCACGACCCCGAGCCCCTGAATGGCCTGCTGCTGGTGTCGTTTGAGGACCAGCCCACCCCGCGCCGGGTGCGCCGGGCCAAAAGCGGGGCCGGGGCCAACCGCGAGTACGAAACCATTATTGAGGCGCTCGACAAGGAGCTGCAGTTCACCAAGCACCGGCTGCAAACCACCATTGAGGAGATGGAAAGCAGCCTCGAAGAGCTCAAAAGCACCAACGAGGAGCTGCAAAGCGCCAACGAGGAGCTGCAAAGCACCAACGAGGAGGCCATGACCAACAAGGAGGAAATGCAGAGCCTCAACG
>JAKONR010000346.1 GCA_022701825.1 Hymenobacteraceae bacterium
TTTATGAATGCCTTCGATGATGCCCAGCTCAATCTCGTGCTCCAGCAAAGCCTTGAGAATGTTGTCGCTGTTGCGGTTTTTGAGGCTAAGCTGGTGCTGCGGATGCTGCTGCAAGTAGGCCGCCACCACCGGCGGCAGCACGTAGAGCGAAATAGTGGTGCTGGCCCCGAGAAGCAGGTGCACGGCCGGCGCAAAACGGGGGCTCAGCTCCCTCATTTCCTGCTGCAATTCTTGCTGCAATTGCTTGGCTTGCAAAAGCTTTTGGTAGAGCTTTTGGCCGGCGGGCGTAAGCTGCACGCTGCCCCCCAGCCGCTCAAACAAGCCCGTTTGGTAGTGCTCTTCCAGCGCCTTTACTTGCTTGCTCACCGCCGACTGGCTGATAAACAGCGCCTGCCCGGCCTTGGTGAAGCTCAGGCGCTGGGCCACTTCCAGGAAGACTTCGTGGGGGTGCGAGAGCATAGCGGAGGTATTTTTCTCAAAGGTGCGGCCCGAAATTTCAGTCGGCGCCAGCGCCACCGCAAGGCCAGGCAAAGCGCGGGCTAAAAGGCAGAGCGGCCGTCATTTTTAAATAGCCAAAATCGCCTGAATTTTGGCTGTTTTTGAGCGGCCGCTTCCTACCTTTCCGAGCCGTTTTTCCCGGCCCATTTATGCGCCCCTGCCGCCTGCTGCCGCTGCTGCTTTTGCCGCTGCTCGCCATGTTTTCCTGCTCTAAGAAAGCTGACCAGGAAGCCCAAACCACCACTAGTAATCAGGCCGACGGCGAGGAAATCGACCCGTACCAGAACATCTCCTTCGCCTTTGAGGAGCCGGTGGCCCCGGCCACGCCCGAGGGGCAATGGGATACCACGCGCTACGTGCAGTTTTCGCCCGCGCTCAAGGGCAAGTTTAGGTGGGCGAATGAGGGGCGCGAGCTAGTGTTTTCATCTTATGAGCCGCTGCCGCCGAGCACGGTCATCGAGGCCAGCCTGCGGCCGGCCACGCTGCCCTCGGGCAAGCAGAGCCTGAAACTCGACCGCAGCAAGTTTCACACGCCGCTAGTGGCCATGAGCAGCCCGCAGGTGTTCTACGGGCGCAGCGAGCAGGCCGTGGGCACGGCCGAATTGCGGGCCAACGTGGTGTTCAACTACCCCGTGCGGCCGTCCGACCTGCGCCCGCGCCTCTCGCTGAGCCAGAACGGCCGGCCGGTGGCCTTCACCATTACGGCCGTGGAGCCGGATAAAATACTGGGCGTTAGCATTAACCAGGAGGTGAAGCCCGGCGAGCCTTTAGAATTTAAAGTGGCGCCGGGCTTGCAGGCAGTGGCCGGCAGCCGGGCCACTACCGCACCGCTCACGGCCTCGACCGTGGTGCCCGAGCAGGAGACGCTGCAAGTGCGCGAGCTGACGGGCTCGGTGCTGGAGGGGCAGCCGGTGGTGACGCTGCTCACCAATCAACCGGTGTCGGTGGCCGACATTCAGCCGCTGCTGAAGGTGGAGCCGCAGGTGGCGTTTTCGATAGAGGCGCAGGAGAGCGGGCTGCTGCTGCGCGGCGGTTTTGAGATTGGCAAGGAGTACCAGGTTATTATCGAGCCGAGCGTGCGCGGGGCGCTCGGCGGGCGGCTCATCGAGCGCTTTAGCCAGGGCGTGAGCTTTGCCGACGTGCAGCCCAGCATCAGCTTTGCCAGCGCCGAAAAGGCCATGTACCTCAGCTCGATAGGGGCGCGTAACCTGGGTTTGCGCCTGAGCGGCGTGGAAAAGGTGCAGGTAACGGTAGCCAAAGTCTACGCCAGCAACGTGCAGGATTTTTTGCGCGGCAACAAGCGCTACGGCTACGAGAGCGGCAATGACAGCGAAGACGAAGGCGGCGAGTACGAAGGCGACGGCGACCCCGACAACGACGGCGGCAGCGGCAGCTACCAATACTACGACCTCGAAAACCGGGGCGACGTGGTTTTCACCCGCCGCTACCCTACGGCTACGCTCCGCAAGCAAAATGGCCTGCACCTGCTCAACCTCAGCCTCAAAGACCTGGAATTTAACGCGCCCCTGAAAGGCCTCTACGTGGTGCGCGTGCAGGACACCGAGCACCTGTGGCTGCGCGAAGAAAAACTGGTAGCGCTCACCGACCTCGGCCTCATTGCGCGGCAAAATGCCAACGGCGACGCGGTGGTTTTTCTGAACTCCATCCGCACGGCGCAGCCCATAAGCGGGGCCACGGTGCGCTTTCTCAGCACCAGCAACCAGGTGATGGCCACCGCCACCACCAACGGCCAGGGCGTGGCCCGCTACGACAGCGTGGCCGGCTCGCGCCTGCGCCTGGGCATGGTAACGGTGGTGAAAGACGCCGACTTTTCGTTTATCAACTTGCCCCAGACGCAAGTCGAAACCTCGCGCTTCGAAGTGGGTGGCCTGACTAGCAACGCCGCGCACTACCAAGCCTTTATGTACGGAGACCGCGACTTGTACCGGCCCGGCGACACCATTTATACCAACACCGTAGTGCGCCACGACGACTGGCGCACGCCCCCGGCCGGCCTGCCCGTGAAGGTGCGCCTGCTGCTGCCCACCGGCAAGGAATACGTGAGCCTGGGCGAGCGCCTGAACGCGACCGGCGCGGTGGCGTCACGCTTCATTTTGCCGCCGAGCATCATGACCGGGCTCTACACGCTGGAGGTGCTCACCGGGAACGACGTGCTGCTGACCTCGCGGCAGGTGAGCGTGGAAGAATTCATCCCCGACCGGCTGAAAGTGACGGTGACCGCCGCGCCCACCACAGTGCGCCCAACCGAAACGGTGAATGCCAAAATCACGGCTTTGAACCTGTTTGGGCCGCCGGCGGCGGGGCGCAAGTTTGAGGTCGAGTTTTCGCTGAAAGCCAAGTCGTTTTCGGCCAAGGAATACCCCGGCTACAACTTCGATATTCAGGCCGGCACCGGGCGCAGCGCGCTCGCCGACCTCGCCGAGCAGTTTCCGCACGAGCAGCGCGAGGGCGAAACTGATGCCGCCGGGCGCAGCGCGGCCCCCTACACCGTGCCCGACGTGCGCGACATGGGCACGCTCACTGGCACGGCCTTCGCTACGATATTTGACGAGACCGGGCGGCCGGTTAACCGCCTGGCTACCTTCGAGGTGCAGACCCAAAAGGCCATGTTTGGCATCGAGAATATCGGGGGCCTGGTGAGCACGCAGAAGGATGTGACCATGCAGTTTGTGGCCCTCACGCCGACCGGCAAGCCCACGGCGGCCACGGCCCAGGTTACGATAGTGCGCAAGCTCTGGGAAACCGTGCTGGAACGTCAGGGCGACCGCTACGTGTACAACTCGCAGAAGCGCGAGGAAGTGCTGCTGAGCAAGGAATTGCGGCTGAG
>JAKONR010000374.1 GCA_022701825.1 Hymenobacteraceae bacterium
CCTCACTGGCCCACCAAAAACACGGCGTTGCCAAAAAGCAGCTTGCCGCTCTGCCAAAACGCCCGAAACAGCGGGTTGTCGCCCAGGTACACCACTTGGCCCCGGCCCAGGTCCTGCGTGCCGAGCACAAACGTGTCGGTAAGCTGCGGGCGAGCCAGGCTCCCCGTAAAGCCCGCCGCGTAGCTGTTCTTTTTGATGACGCCCACGTTCCAGCCGCCCGTCGGCAGGAAGCGGTAACCTAACGTACTGCGCACCAGCGCATAGTACTTATCGCCGTAGCCGAAGGCCAGCGGGTGCGAATTGTCGAGGGCCACGCGGTAGATGCTGCCCTGCGCTTGGCCTTCGAGGTCGCGGCGCTGCTCATCGCCGTAGCGGCGCAGGGCGCGATAGGGGTTGGCGCGGGCGGCTTTACTGCTATCGCTGGCAGCGGCGGGCTTGGCTTTGAGCAGAAAATCGCGTTTGTCGGCTAGGAAGCGGGTCGCGCCTTCCAGGGCGATGAGCTTGCCGCCGGCCCGCACCCAGGTTTTGAGGTTGTCGAGCGCCGCCGTGGGGTACACGTCGGCGTAGTTGCCATCGGGCAAGATGAGCACGTCGAACTTGCTGAGCGGCACGGTGCTAAGGTAGTCGGTGCCCAGCACCGTGAGCGGGTAGCCGAGCTGCTGTTCGAAGAAGTGCCACACCTCGCCAAACGCCGACGCATTGACGCCAGGGCCGGCTACCACAGCCACCGTGGGCGCTCTCACGGCCCGCACCGAGCCCGAGCCCAGGTCGCCGCCAGTAGTCGAAAAGCCCGATTTTACGGCGTGCAGCACGGTGCCCGCCGAGTCGGCCTGCGCCCGCACCAGCTGGTCAAATTTCGCGCCCAAGCCTTCATTACCGGCGCGGGTGATGATGAGCGAGCCGGGCGCGTACTGCTGGCCTTCGGCCGCGAAGGCCTTTTCGGCGAAGCGCACTTTTACCTTTTGCTGAAGCAGGCGGCTCAGCAGGCGTACGTCTTGCAGGCTATTCCAGCGGGCCAGGTAGGCGTAGGGTTTGTCGGCGAGAGCGGCGCTACCCTTCACCATCGGGGCGGCGGGCGCGGTGGCGTCGGCGGCCAGACGCGTGGGCAGCGCGTAGGCTTTCACCCCGAACGAATACGGCAAAGCCCAGGCCGTAATGTCGTAAGTCAGCGAGTCTTCGAGCTGCGGCTTGGGCTCGAATAATACTTTTACGAGCGTCGATTTGGGCTGGTACATAGTCACCACGAGGTCGCGCGGCTCGACTTGCACTGTCTCGGTTTTACCCGATAAATAATTGTATCCCTTTGCTTTGACTTGCCTGGGCGCGAAGCCGTACTTGATTTCCTGGCGGTCGAGGTACTGCGTGAAATTGCGCAGCTGGCCGGGGTCGTTGCCGGCCGCGATGACGTAGGTTTTGTACTCGCCCCTGGGCTGGGTGCGGGCCGTGGTGTAGTAGGTTTCAAACTCGCGCAGCAGCTCGTCGTGGTGCTCGGCGGTGGCCTGGATGGTAGCCCGGCTGGCGGCCGCGTGGTGCGCGATGCGTTGCGCCAGGGTCAGCGTGTCGCCATCGGGGCGGGCGTAGCGCAGGCCGGCGGCCCCGCCCCCACCCTGCTCGTAGGTCATGCCGATGGCCCCGTTGAAGGTGGGCCAGGTGTCACCGTAGGTTGGGGCGAATAAGTCGTAGACTTCGCGGGTGAAATACAGCCAGTTATTCTTGTCAAACGTCCGCTCGTTGTACTCGCCGATAGTATTCTGGAACTTGCGCTGAAACGCCGTGATGTCGGCGTGAAACGGCCGGGCGGCGGGCGAGAAGTAGTACGAGTTGTTCGGCCCCATCTCATGAAAATCGGCGTGCACGGCCGGCAGCCACTGGTTGTAGAGGGCGATGCGCTGGCGGCTTTCCTGCTGAGTTTGCCAGGCCCAGTCGCGGTTCAGGTCGAAGTAATAGTGGTTGTAGCGCCCGCCGGGCCAGGGCTCGCGGTGCTCCCAGGCGTAGGGCGAGGCGTTGGGCTGCTGGTTTTGCACGCGGTTGTACCAGTTCACGTAGCGGTCGTGGCCGTCGGGGTTCACGCAGGGGTCGAGCAGCACCACCGTATTTTGCAAGTAGCGCTGCATCTCAGCGTCCTGCGGGTTGGCCAGGTCATACAGCACTTGCAGCACGGCTTCCGAGCTCACGGCCTCGTTGCCGTGCACGTTGTAGCTGAGCCAGGCCACGGCGGGCAGCTGCCGGCTGGCCGCGCCGAGGTCGAGGCCGGCGAGGCGGCGGTTGTTGTGCGCGATGTCATCGAGCTTCGCAAAATTCTCTTTGCTAGCCACTTCTATTACCAGCAGCGGGCGGTGTTCGTAGGTTTGGCCGTAGCGCACGAGCTTCATCTGGCCGGGCGCGTGGGCCACTACGTGGGCGGCGTAGCGGTTCACGTCGGCCTGCGGCGTGAAGCGGCTACCCAGCGCGTAGCCCAGAAACTGCGCCGGCGTGAGCAGCGGCCCCGCCGCGTCGGCGGCCGGGTTTTGGGCGCGGGCGGGGCCGGCGGCGAGCAAGCCGCCCGCAAGGAGTAATGAGCGAACTATGGTAGAAGATGCGGCCATGCAGCAAGGAGCGTTTGTCGGAAGCGCAAATTGCTATGAAAAAGCAGGACATCGGCAGGCTAACGGTGAGCGTAGAGACGCAATAGCTGAAGTCCAGCACTGCTGAGCGACTTACCCGGACGCCAGCCTCCAACTATTGCGTCCCTACTTCTTTGCTTGCAGCTCGGTCAACGCATCCTGCGCTTTTTGGCGGCGCTTGCGGTTTTTGCGCGTGTCTTCCTGCTCATCCTCGGTGGCTTTGGTGTAGCGCGCGGGCGGGGCGCTGGGCGGCGGGCCGGCAGCGTAGAAAGCCAGGATATTGCCTTTCAGGGCCGGGGTGAGGTGCTCAAACTTATGCTTGCGCAGCGTGCGCAGCAGCTCGGCATAGGTTTCGTCGGCCAGCACGTAGTCGGTGGGGCGAGTGGGGCGGCCGGTGTCGAGGTTGAGGTTGGGCAGGCGGGCGGCCATGGCGGCGGTGTCGGCGGGCTGGGCGCTGGTGAGGGCGCAGTAGCGGCCCAGCGCGGCCGTGTAGCTCTGGTGAAAGCGCTTGCTGTCGGCGGGCGTCGGCACCCGGAAGGAGTAGGTGCGCAGCGCCCCCACCTTGGGCAAAATATTGATGAGGCTGGCCAGCACCCGCGCCCCAAAACCCGGCCGCTCGAAGTGCTCGCCGTTTTCCTGCTTAAACTCGGCGGGGTTCTCTTTATAAGCGCGGTAGCGCTGGCGCAGCGCGGGGCTGGCCCGCCAGATTTGCTTGCGCTGGCTGTACCAGGCGGCCCGCACGGCCACCGGCAGCACCTGGTTCACGGCCAGCCGGAAGGCCGCGATGCTGGCGTCCACGTTCAGGAAAATCCGCCCCAGCTCTACCCCGTAGGTTTGGCGGAAGGCGCTTTCGAGCAGCTTCTTACTCACCCGAAAGCCAACGTGCTTGTGGTAGGCCTGCGAGCGGTAGCGGCCGTTGGCAATCTGCATCACATCGAAGGCAAACTCGACCTCGGTATGGTTGAGCGGGGCCTGCTCGTAGGTGACGACGGGGCCGAGGCCCACCGCCCGCTCGGGGTAGAGGTTGGGCAGCACCAGGTTGGTCGCCTCGGGATGGCCCACGTTGTCGGAGGCGTAGTGCGCCAGCGCACCCAGCGCGAAGGCGTACTCGTTGCGGTCGTTGGCCTCACGCAGCAGGTTGCGCACGAAGTCGCCGGCCCGCACGTAGTGCGTGAGGTTGGTAAAGAGCTCGGCCCCCAGCGGGTAGTAGCCCATGTCTTGCAAAATGGCCCCGCCGTAGGCGTAGCTTTTGGCCTCTTTTTGCTGCTTTTCGGTGGCGCCGGGGTAGCGCTGCTGCAGCAGCGGCAGCACGCATTTCTCCCAAGTCGAGTCGATGATGGACTGGTGCGTAAGCACCGAATACGCCGCCGCCGGGGCCGCCGGGGCCAACAGTAGCAGCAGTAACAAAAGGCGAATCAGGCGCATAAACGCGGGCAAAGCGAGTGGTAGCCTTTGCCAACGGCAAAGCCCGGCCGCTCGTTGCCGTAGTCGAGCTTTTCGGCCCTGCGCCTACTGCCGCCCGACTGCCTTGGCGGCCACCGGCTCGTCGTTGAGTGCCCCGATAAAAGCGATGAGGGCCGCCTTTTCGGCGGGCGTGAGGTGCAGCCGGTCGGGGCCGAGCGTTTGGGTGGGCACGTCGAGGTGCAGGCCTTGGCCGCCGCCCCGGTCGTAGAAGTCAATTACCTCAGCCAGCGTTTGGTACACGCCGTTGTGCATGTAGGGCGCGGTGCGGGCAGCGTTGCGCACGGTGGGCGTTTTGAAGGCGTAGCGCTGGTGCGCAATGCCGTGCAGCAGGTACTTACCCTGGTCGGGGTCGAGCGCCGGGTGCAGCGTATCGGCGGTAGTGGGCACGCCCAGCACCTCGCTTTCGGCCTGCTCGTAGAGCGGCCCCACCGCCCCGCTAAAGAGCGGCGCGTAGTGGCAGGTGCCGCACTTACCCTTGCCCATGAACAGGTTGAAACCCTGAATTTCCTGCTGGTTCAACGCCGTGGTATCGCCGCGCAGGTGGCGGTCGAAGCGGCTGTTGAGCCCGCCCAGCGTGCGCACGTAGGCGGCCAGCGCCCGGCGCAGGTTGCGCTCGGTAAGCGGCGCTTGCTCGTCGGCAAAGGCGCGGGCGAACTGCGGCGCGTAGCCTTTGCGGCGCAGGGCCACGGCCACGGCGCTGAGTTGCCCGCCCATTTCGGCGCGGTTCGACACCACCTCGTGCACCTGGTCTTCGAGAAAATGCACGCGGCTATCGTAGAATAACGCCGGCTGCAAGGACGCGTTGAGCAGCGTGGGCGTGTTGCGGGCCAGGCTGCGGCCATCGAGCAGCGAGCGGTTTACTTTCAGCCCATCGGCATAGGCCTTTTCGGGCAAATGGCAGCTCTGGCACGAGCGCCCCGCCCGCCCCGACAAGGCCGGCTCGGCAAACAGCGCCGCGCCCAGGGCCAGCACCGCCGGGGTGGGCGCGGCGGCATCGGCCGGGGCAAAAAACGCGGGGTCGAAGGCATCGGCCGCAAAAAACGTGGCCGCCGACGGCCGAATGGCCCGCCGCCCACTCACCAGCGCAATGCCACGCTGCGCCTGCCAGGTTTTCAATTGCTCCAGAAACGGATTGAACGCCCGCGTGAAAAACGCCATCCGGTCGAAGCGCTCGAAACCCGCCGCCGTGGGGCCGGGCGCTTGCACGGCTGCCACGCAGCGGCCGAGCTGCGCGAGCAGCGGGGCGGGCGCGCCGTAGCTGGCTAGCACCTCGCCGGTGGCTTGCAGGGTAATAGCCGCCTCGGGCAGCGCGGTGCCCACGGTGGGCGTATCGAAGCCCGATATACCCTTAGACGCCAGCCGGTAGAGGTTCAGACGCAGCGCGTCGAGCACCTCGCTGTCGGTAGGGCTGAGGGCGGGCAGCTGGCCTTCGAGGTAGCGCACCTGGTAGCGCATGTTATCCAGCTCCTGGCGCAGGTAGTCGCGGCGGCCGGGCTCGGTGGGCGCGGCGTACACCATTTCTTCGAGGGCCTGCAAGCCGCCGGGCAGCTGCACCTGCTCGGGCTCGCTGGGCTCGGCCTCGGGCAAGGCCGCGCCGTTGAGGCGCTGGGCTGTGCCGGGGTAGTAATACTCAACCGCAAATTCCAGCGGCTTATAAGCCGCCCGGCACGCGATGAATTCGGTGCGCAGCGCGGCCTCGTCGGCCTGGTCTACCACCGCCCGAAAGTGCGTGAGGGCCGCTTGCAGCTGGCTTAGGTGCTGGGCGTAGTAGCTTTTAACTTGCTCGGCGGGGGGCGGCGGCACGGCTTTGAAAGCAAGCAGAAACAGCAGGCTAAGGAGCAGCGTTCGGGTGGTATAGCGGCGGATGGTTTTAGCCCGGCCGTAAGACCCCACCCCCGGCCCCTCCCCTCCGGGAGAGGGGAGCCTGACGTTGGCTAACGCCGGCTTGCGGTCGGCTCTCCTCTCCCGGAGGGGAGGGGCCGGGGGTGGGGTAACCGCGGCCGGGCTGACCTTTTTAGCGAAAATTCTCATTCAAAATAAAGCTTAGCCTGCGGCAGCAGCGCCCGCGCCCGTGCCTGGGCCGCCGCCGAAAGCGCCGTGTGACGCAGAATAACGGTGCGCAGCCGGGGCAGCCGGCGCAGGCTGCGCGGCAGCTCGGTCAGTGGGTTATCATTAACAATCAGCATCTCCAAATTTTCTAGTTGCCCCAGGCTGGTGGGCAGCGCCGCCAGCTGGTTGCCGCTCAGGATAAGGGCGCGCAGCTCGCGGCAGTTGCCCAGGCTGGCGGGCAGCGCCGTGAGCTGGTTGTTGGCCAGGTTCAGCTCGCGCAGCTTCGCGAGGCCGCCGAGCTGCGCCGGCAGCTGCTGCAATTGATTGTCATTCAAGTATAAAAATCGCAGTTGACGCAGCCCGCCCACGTTGGCGGGCAGGAACAGCAGACGGTTGTGCGAGCAGTCGAAGTAGTCGAGCTGGCCTAGCTGCCCTAGTTGCTCGGGCAGCGAGGTAAACTGGTTCCAGGCCGTGACGAGGTAGCGCAGGCTGTCGAGCTGGCCCACGCTGGGCGGCAGCTCGGTCAGCACGTTTTCGTTGACTTGCAATTGCCGCAGGCGGCGCAAGCGGCCAAGGGCGGCGGGCAGGCGGCGGAGGGCGTTTTTTTGGGCAAACAGCTCGCGCAGGCTGTCGAGGCGCGTGATTTCGTCGGGCAACTGGCGCAGGTGGTTGTCTTGCACGTGCAGGCGGCGCAGGCGCGGCAGCTGGCCCACGCTGGCGGGCAGCGTTTCGAGGTCCTGGAAGCGCAGGTTCAGCTCCTGCGTGCACTCGGGGCGGCGCAGGGCATCGGCCACGGTGAAGGCGGCGGCCGGGCACTGCTCGCCATAAACGCCAAGATTGCCCCGCAGCAGCGGGGCAATCCAGAGGCCGAAGCTTAGGAGAAAAGCTAGCGTCGTATTCAATTTTTCAGTTCTTGATTAAGGGCTCAAGCACAGTATTTTTCACCCGTCATGCTGGGTGCAGCGGAGCGGAGTCGAAGCATCTCTACCGATTCGTTGTAGGCGTCGGAAGTTAGTTCACCGGTAGAGATGCTTCGGCTACGCTCAGCATAGCGGTTAGAAACCCTCCGCCTTTACTGCTTCACAAACTGGCGGGTGAGCGTAGCGCTCGGCGTGCGCAGCAGCAGCAGGTACTGGCCGCTGCTGAGGCCCTGCACCGGCAGGCGCAGGGTATTGGCGCCGGTGGTCAGCTCTACTTCCTGCTGGGCCAGCACGCGGCCGCCCAGGATGCTTAGTACCTGCACGGTGGCTTTTTCGCGGCGGTCGTGGGTTAGGCTCAGGTTCAGCTCGCTGGTGGCGGGGTTGGGGTAGAGCGTGAGGTTGGCCGCGTTTTTGGCCACGGCCGTGCTGGTGGTCACGTTGCCCAGGTTTTCCTTGCGGGCGATAACTACCGTGGTGGCTTTGTTGAACACCACCGACTTGCCGGCCGCATCGGTCGTGGCAAGGGTATTAGTCGAGCTTGGCCCTTGAATCGACACGAACATAAATTTCTCATCGGGCGAGAGCGTCATGCCGGTGGGCTCCGAGCCAGCCGGCGTGGTGGCGAACACCTCCACGGCCGGGGCGGCCTGGGTGTGGCAGGGCTTCACGAGCCAGATGTGGTTGCGGTCGCCGTCTTGCAGCACGTAGAGGTTGCCGTAGGAGTCGAACGTCAGGTTGTCGTTGCCCGAGCCCCAGGCCTCCTGCACGGTGGCGGTGCCGTAGTTTACGGGGTAGGTCTGGTTGGTGACGCCCACCGGCTGGCCCACGAAAATCTCGAAGCTGCTCACGCCGGCCGCCGCGTCGGCGAAGCGGTACACCCGGCCCGTGCCTTTGGAGGTGAAATAGATTTTACCGTCGTGCGGGCCGATTTCCACGTCCTCCACGCCCGCGAAGCTGGTGGCCCCCAGCGCGGTGGCCAGGGTCGTGGTGGTGTTGCACTCGGTGGGCGTGCTGTTGGGCACGGGTAGCCAGGTGCCGGTGGTGGCGGTGCCGATGGCCCCGCTCAGTTGCAGCACGTAGAGCGTGCCGCTGGCGAGGTTGCCGGCCGTATTGGCTACGTACTTATACACGTAGCTCGTGCCGCCGTCGTCGGCACCTTCGTACACGGTTTTTTGGTCGGCGGCCACCACCACGTTTTCGTGCTTCATGCGGCCCATGCGCCAGAGCTTGTCGGGCGTGCCATCGGCGTTCTGGTCTTTCACGGCGCGGGTGGCGGGGTTCAGCTCCACGTTCCAGCCAAAATCGAGGTAGCCGTCGTTGTTGCTGTCGGTGGGCGCGGTGGGCGTGTTTTCTTCGCAGGTGATGACCGTGCCCCAGGGCGTGGTGCCGCCCGAGCAGTTGTTATACGTGCCCACTACCGGCCCAAAATCGACGGCATTTTTGGCCGATACGTTCCAGAGCTTAGACGTGTTATTGTACTGCAAATCCAAGATGCTCACCCCCGAGCTAGCCGCCGACGAGCCCTCGTGGTTGATGGACAGGTAGCCATTGGTGCTGCTGCCCGCGATGGGCACGTAGCCCGTAAAGTCGTTGGCGGCCTTCACCGTGCCGGTGCCCGTGGTGTAGGCGTCGCCGGTCTGGGTCAGCACCTGGTACACGTGCGTGCTCGGAATGATAAATGTCTGGGTCTGGGCCGTAGGCTGCACCGACACAAAATTGCTGAGCGCCGTGGCCGGCAGCGTGGCGCAGGCCGTGGTGCTGGTAGCCTGGTCTTTCAGCAGCTCCAGCTTAAAGCTGATGTCGGAGCTGCTGCCGCGGTCCTGGTGAATCTCCACGGCCAGGGTGTTGGTGCCCGGCACCAGGGCCGATTTGGGCACGATGGCTTCGAGGTAGGTGCTCTCGTCGGCGCCGTTGATGGTGCTGACGGCGGAGGTGTTATACGCAATCGCGCCGGTGGGCAGGTTGTCGCGAAAAACCTCCACGCCATTGAGGTACACCACCGCGCCATCGTCACGGATGAGGCGCAGCTTGAGCTGGGCAAAACCGGCCAGGCTGCTCACCTGAAACTGCTGCCGGAAGTACGTAGTCACGTGTTTAGCAGACGAATTAGCACCGTAGCTCACGGTCGTTACTTCGTCGCCGTCGCCGTAGCCCAGCTCGGCGGTGCCGCTGGCCCAGGCCGCATCATTAAAGGCGGCGGCGCGCCAGGCCGTGCCCTGGTCGGTGCCGTTGTCGAGATATTTCCAGCTGCTGCTGGCAGCCACCAGCGGGGCCGTGTTTTGGGCGGCGGCCGGGAGGGACAGGCCGCCCAGCGTAGCCAGGAAAAGAAGGGTAGTCGTTGGTTTCATAAAATGAATTCCAAATGAATGAGGCCGCAAGCTCGGAACCCAATGTGACCATTCGTTTACCCCTACTTTATCGTTAGATAATACCAATTCTCAAGCTTCACCTGACTTTCATCTAAGGCTGAAAGCCAGCCGGTAAGCGCTTTAGCTTCGCCGCACTTTATTTTAGCGCCCGCAGCCTTTCCAGCGCCGCCTCGGTCTCCAGGCGCTTTTTGGCCTCCTTTTCTTCCTGGTCGAGCGGCGCTTTGGCGGCGCTGCCGAAGAACGTGAGAATGTCCTGCCGCATCGTGGGCGTTACCTCTTTAAAATCATTTTTGGCCAGCTCGCGCACCCACTCCCCGTAGGTGTGGTCGGCCAGCGGGTACTCACCGATTTTGGTGGTGTGGCCGGTGTCAAAGTCTACGTTGGGTAGCTGCGTGGCCTGGCCCACGGTGCCATTTTGCTGGCTCAGCAGCTTGGCGTAGCTGAGCACCGTTTCGTGAAAGCTCTGGCTGAAAATGCGCTGCGCCTCGGGCGTGGGCGCGATAAATTGCAGCGATTTCAGCTTGCCTACCTTCGGCAGAATCTGAATAACGCCCGCCAGCACGCGCGCCCCGAATTTGGGCCGCTCATAGTTGCGGCCGTATTCCTGCTCAAATTTTTCCTTGCTCTGCTTGTAGATGTAGTCGCGGCGGCGAATGCGGCGGTTCACCTTGCGCAGCTCGTGGCGGTTGGCGCGCCAAGCCGCCCGGCTCGCTAGCGGTATCAGGTTGCGCACCGCAAAGCGATACGAGCCGATGGCCAGGCCCGTGCTCATCACTATCTGCTTCAACTCCAGGCCATACGTTTGGGCAAAGGCCCGCTCCAGCAACTCATCGCTGACCTTGAAGCCGATAAAATCGTGGTAGGCACTGCTGCGGTAGCGGCCGGCGGCCAGCTGCGTCACGTCGAAGGCAAATTCGGTGCGGCCGTGGGCTACCGGGTCTTGCTCGTAGGTCACGATGGGGCCGTATTTCTGCTTCAGCTTCGGAAACAGCAGCGGCACCGATTTATTGATGCCCACCTCGTGCCCGTAGATGTCGGCCGTGTAGTGCGCCAGCGCACCCAGCGCGAAAGCATACTCATTGCGGTCTTTGGCCTCGCGCAGCAGGTTCTCCACAAAATCGCCCGACCGCACGTAGTGCGCCAGGTCCGTAAACAGGTGCGAGCCAAACGGGTAGTAGCCCATATCCTGCATAATGGAGCCGCCGTAGGCGTAGGCTTTGGCCGCGCGCAGCTCCTCCCTGGTGCCGCCCGGAAAGCGGCGCTCCAGCGCGGGCGTTATATAAGGCGTCCAGCACGAGTCGATGCTGGCCTGGTGGCTGAGCACAGAATAGGCGTGCGCGGGCCGGGCCGCCAGCACAAGCCAGCCCAGCAGCACGCCAACGAAAAAGCGTAGTAATAGCACGGAGGTGAAAGAATAGCGGTGTAAGCAACCCCAACGGTGAAGCAATGTTCCGCGTTACTTTCCTATATACTGAGCCATTAGTGCAATAACCTACTGACGCTCGGGCGGCGCGCCCAGCCCCGGCACCACCGGCCACGCCGAGCTGCGAAACGCCACCGTGCGCACCCCCGCGTGCCCCAAAGGCGGCCCGGCGGGCGGCAGCCGCATGGCCTGCGCCAGGTCGGTGTCAAGCGCCTCCCCCACCGTGCGCACCGCGCCGGCCGGCACGCCCAGCCGCGCCAGCTCGTGCAGCAGGGCCCAGCCATTGAGTTCCGCGATGCGCACCAGCAGCAGCTCTTCGAGCGCGGCGCGGTGGCGCACCCGCGCCGGGTTGGTGCCAAAGCGCGGCTCGTCGGCCCAGCGCGGGCGCTGAAGCACGCCGCACAGCGTGCGAAACTGCGCATCGGTGCCCACGGCCAGCACCAGGCGCTGGCCGTCGGCGGCGCGGTACACGGTGCCGTAGGGCACGATGCCGGGGTGGCCCGAGCCCAGCGGCACGGGGTCATTGCCAGTAATGAGCCAGGTCGCGCCCTGGTTGGCCAGCGAGGCCAGGGCGCTGTCCCACAAGCTCACCTCGATAAGGCAGCCCTGGCCGGTTTTTTCGCGTTGGTACAGCGCTATCAAAATACCCTCTTTGAGCTGGTGCGCGGCAAACAGGTCGATAAAGGCCACCGGCAGCTTCTGCGGCGGGTCGTGCGGACTGGCGGCATTGAGGTGCATCAGGCCGGTTTCGGCTTGCAGCACCGCGTCGTAGCCCACGCGGTTATACCCCGGTCCGTAGCCCGTGAGCTGCGCGTAGATGAGGCGTGGGTTTTGGGCGGCCAGTGCCTCGTAGGCTACGCCGAGCTTGGCCGCGTCGCCGGGCTTGTAGCTGGCGATGAGCACGTCGGCTTCGGCGGCCAGCCGCTGCGCCTCGGCCTGGGCGGCGGGCTCGCGCAGGTCGAGGGTGCGCGCCTGCTTGCCCCAGTTGGAAGCCAAAAAGTAAGCTGAAACGGTGCTATCGGGGTCGTCGCCGGGCACGCGCCAGGTGCGCGTGACGTCGCCGCCGGGCGGCTCTATTTTGAGTACCTCGGCCCCCAATTCGGCAAAAAACTGGCCGACCTGCGGGCCGGCTAAGACGGAGGCGAGTTCGAGCACGCGGAGGCCGGCGAAGGGAAGTTGCATGTATGGTGAGCTGTAGCTTGCCGCTCATCGGCCGAGCAGCGTACTGAATTGCGCCGGCAAGCTAAAGCTTACTTTACGATTCCGGCTCGCGCGAAGACCGGAAAAATCACCTCCCGCTCGCCCGCGCCCCACAGGCGCGTGAGCGCCTCCGCTACCTGGGCCACCACATCGGCCCCATCGTGCTGCTTATTATAATTGGCTACCGCCGACCACGTATACAAATACCCCAAAAACCACTCGGCCGACCACTGCCGACGCACCATGAAACGCGCCCGCTGCACCCGCGCAAAGGGGAATTGCAGCCGCGCGTACTCGTCGAGCACGTGCCAGCGGTTGGCGTCCCAGTACGGCCCCACGGTTTCGTTGTGGAAGTGCAGAATCCAGGCGTCGAGCGCGGGGTCGCCGGTTTGCACCAGGTTGTAGCCCCACTCGGCCAGCACGGTGCCGGGGCCGGCCACCCGGCGCACCTCGGCGTGGTAGGCCTGCTGGTCGAACCAATGCACGGCCTGCGCCACGGTGATGAGGTCGAAGCGCTCGTCGGGAAAAGGCGTATTTTCGGCCTTCGCTACCCGGTAGTGCACGTTGGGCAGCGGCGGGGCCTGGGCCAACTGACTTTCGCTGAGGTCGGTAGCTTCCACTTCCTGAAAATATTGCGCCAGCACGGCGGCCACCTGACCGTTGCCGGTGGCGCAGTCCCAGGCCCTGATGCGGCTCGCTACCTGGGGTAAAAGCCAGGCGTAGAGCTCGGGCGGATAATCGATACGGTAGCGGGCGTACTGGGCGGCCTGGGCCGAAAAACGGTCGAGCGACATAGGATGTGTAGGGTAAGCTTTAGCTTGCCGTGTAAGTAGGAGCCTGAAAGCCCACCAGATGTTTTTTTAAGCCTCCAGATGCCCGGCAAGCTAGCGCTTACCGCACAGGAGCTTGGCACTTATTAAGCTTACCTTTGTTCTAAATCAAGCGGTTTGCTGGCCCAGGAAAGGCAAGGTCAGCACGTATTCTTTCAACTTTACCAGCTGTCCCTTTGACGTTCCACGAATTTAATCTCCACGACGACCTGCTGGCCGGCGTGGACGCCATGAACTACCTCAACGCCACGCCCATTCAGGAGCAGGCGATTCCGAAAATCCTGGCCGGCAAGGACCTCATCGCCTGCGCCCAAACTGGCACCGGCAAAACAGCCGCCTACCTCGTGCCGCTGCTCGACCGCATCTCGCACGCCAAGCACGGCACTACCAGCACGCTCATCCTGGTGCCCACGCGCGAGCTGGCCACCCAGATTGACGAGCAGGTCACGGGCTTCGGCTACTTCGTAGAAGCCTCATCCATCGCCATTTACGGCGGCGGCAAAAGCGAAAACTGGGAGCAGCAAAAGCGCGCCCTTACTAGCGGGGCCGACATTATTATTGCCACGCCCGGCCGCCTCATCGCCCACATGCAGCTCGGCTACGTCAAGTTTGAGGACTTGCAATACCTGGTGCTCGACGAGGCCGACAAGATGATGGACATGGGCTTTTCGGACGATATCCTGAACATCGTGCGTCAGCTGCCCAAAAAGCGGCAAACGCTGCTGTTCTCGGCCACCATGCCCAGCAAAATCCGCGACTTCTCGCAGCAGATTCTGCACGAGCCCGACGAGGTGCGCCTCGCCGTGAGCAAGCCCGCCGCCGGCATCAACCAGCAGTTTTACATGACCTTCGACCACCAGAAGCTGCCGGTTTTGGAGCACCTCATCAAGGCCCAGGACGTGCAGAGCATGGTGCTCTTTACCAGCAAGAAAGCCGCCGTGGCCGGCATCGTGCGCTCGCTCAACA
>JAKONR010000398.1 GCA_022701825.1 Hymenobacteraceae bacterium
GTCGCTGGTTTGAATCCCGTCCACCACGTACAGCGGGTCGCTGTTGTTGATGGTGCCCACGCCGCGCACCCGGATGCGGGTGCCCGAGCCCGGCTGCCCGCTGTTGGAGGTCACTTCCACGCCCGCCACGCGGCCTTGCAAGGCCTGCACGGGGTCGGAAGTAGCCACCTGCGTCAGCTGCGCGCTCGTCACCGAGGCCACCGCGCCCGTCAGGTCGCTCTTGCGGGCCGTGCCGTAGCCGATAACCACTACGTCGTTGAGGTCCTGGGCGCTTTCGACCAGCGTTACGGTCAGGCTCGGGTTCGCACCGGTTATGGGCAGCTCCTGGCGCGTGTAGCCCACGAAGCTGAATACCAGTACACTATTCTCGGGCGCCTGAATGGTGAAACTACCATCGGCCCCGGTGGAGGTGCCATTGGTAGTGCCCTTCACCAGCACCGTCACGCCGGGCAGGCCCGCGCCCTTGGCATCGACCACCCGGCCGGCCACCGGCACCGCCGCTACGCCAAAACTACCGGAATCGTTTGCGGAAGCGGACTTTGAAGGAAGCCGCAGCACGATGCGGTCGTGGTTTATCTCGTATTCAACCTTTAGCGGGGCAAAAATCTCGTCGAGCACCGCCGCCAGCGGCTGGTTTTGGGCGCGCACCGTCACCTTGCGGTCGGCCCCTACGAGCTGCTGGCTGTACACAAAGTGAGTGTTGGTTTGCTTGGCCAGCTTGTTTAAGACCGTCTTAATTGGCTGGGCCTCAGCCTGCATCGTAACGGTGCGTTCGAGCACGGTTTGGGCGGGCTGCCAATGCGCCCGCGCCGGGCTAGCTTGCAGGCACACTACTACGGCCGGTAGCAGCAGGCCCCGCAGTAGGGGCCGCAGGGGTGGGGAAAATGGTACCTGGTTTTTCATAAAAGGGTGGGGTATGGGTAAAGCAATGACTTTCAGCATTTTTTAAATGCCGTTAGGGTATTGAAAGGGAGGGGATTAACCTTCGGAAATCGAGTGGTGGTAGGGCCGGCCCGCCACTAGCCGGCCGGCCCCAAAAGCCGCCTAGCGGCGGGCCGAGGGCGGACTGGCCTGGCAGCCCGCGCTGTGAATAGTAACTTCCGTATCGGCCAGCGAGTACGTGGCCCCCAGTGATTTACAGAGCAGGCTCAGCTTCTCAAACAGCGGCTCGTCGTAGAAGGTGATGCTGACCGTGCAGCCCGCCAGCCGCTGCCGGTCGTAGCGGATGGGCACGCCGTAGGCCTTTTCCAACGCGGCCAGCACCTCGGCCACGGGCCGCTCCTCAAACTCGAACGCCTGCGGCACGAGCACCGCGGGCTTAGCTACCAGTTCCTTTTTGAGCTGGTGGCTAGCCATCGAGTACACTACTTGCTGGTTGGGCAGCAGCAGCACGCCGGCCTTGGCCGGGTGCGTGGGCGTGGCGTCGAGCTGGGCAGCTTCGCGGGGCTGCACCGATACCTTGCCCTCGCGCACGGCCACCAGCGCCTGTGCCCGGCCGGGGTAGGCCTTCACGTCGAAGCTAGTGCCCAATACCGTGGTTACTACCTGGTTGGTGAAGACCAGGAAGGGCCGCGCCGGGTTTTTGTGCACCTGAAAAAAAGCCTCGCCTTCCAGATACACCTCGCGCCGGGCGCCGGCCAGCGCGGTGGCATAGCGCAGGCTGCTGCCCGGTTGCAGCGTTACGCGGCTCCCATCAGGCAGGCCAAAAGCCTGCACCTGGGGGGTAGTATTCTGGTGGTGCGTCCAGCCGTGGGCCGGGCTGGCGGCCGTGGGGCCGGAGGCCGCCTGCCAGTGCCGGGCCACGGGCAGCAGCCCGCCCAGGCCCAGCGCGAGCAGCCCCAGCCCGGCCGCCCAGCGCACCGGGCGCCGTTGCCACTGCCTCGCCGCCCGCCGCCCGCGCAGGGCCGGCTGAGGGGCAGCCGCCGGGGCCAGCCGCAGCCGCTGCCAAATGGCCGCTTCTACGTGCTGCGGCGCGGGGCTGGGCAGCGGGTGCGGGTCGGCTTGGTGCAGCTGCTCGTACCACTGCGCTACCTGCGCCTGCTCGGCGGGCGTGCAGTCGCCATCGAGGTAGCGTTGCAAAAGCAGGTAAAATTCGGCTTCCGTCACGGGTGGGGCAGGTAGGGTAGGTGGGCTTCTAGATAACAAGTCAACCAACCCGCCGCTACCCCTAATCTAGCCGACAACTTTTTTTATAGAAAAATAAGTAGCTGACCTATTTAATTCAGAAGGTCAATGCGTTAAGTATAGAGGGCTTGCCCAAGCTAAGTTTGTCATTGCGAGCGCAGCGAAGCAATCGCACCTAAATGGCTTTTGGGCAGCCGTCCTGATGCGATTGCTTCGCTGCGCTCGCAATGACAGACGATTTGATGATGTAAGTCCTGCTTCGTCAGAAAACAACGCTACCACTGCCAGAGCCCCACCACGACCAGCACCAGAAAATCGCGCAGGTAGCCGCGCAGCAGCTTGAGCGACTTGGTGAGGTGGTACTCCACCGTTTTCTCGGAGAGGTTGACCCGACCCGAAATCTCGGCTACGGAGTACTGCTCCAGGCGGCTGAGCTGGAATATCTCGCGGGTTTTGGCGGGTAGCCGGCGCACGCTGGCGAGCAGCGCGGCGCTCAGCTCGTTGAGGGCCAGCGCGTCTTCGGTGGTGCGGTCGGCCTGCGCGGCGGCGAGGCGGCAATACAGCTCGTAGCCCGCCCGCACCTGCTGGGCCTTCACGTGGTTGATAATGCGGTAGCGCAGGGCCGAAAAAAGGTACTGCTCGAGCTGCTGAATGTCGTGGCTGGCGCGCCGGCTCCAGAGGTTCTCGAACAGGTCTTGCACCAGCTCCTCGGCCGTTTCGCGGCTCTTTAGCTTTTGGTAGGCCAGCGTGAAAAGCCGGTAGCAATAGCGCTGGTAAATTTCGGCGAAGCTGCCTTGGTCGTCGGTGCGCAAGGCGGCCAGCAGGTCCGCATCCGAACGGGAAGCATACTTGCCGGAAGAAGAGGAGAACACAAACAGGAAGCGTAGGGAGTGGGAGCGACAGCTAATGTACAAATCAATAGGCTATTGTTGCCAAAAAAACCGGCGATTCGCGCCGTAGCTCAGGCGCGGGCCGCCGTGGCCCGGCCCGCGCCGGTAGGGCCGCCAGGTTACCTTATCGGTACGCGCACCGGCCGCGCGGCTGCGCTCCGTATCTTGGCGGCTGCCAATTTCTACTTTTCGCATGACCCCCACTGCTACCGCCGCCGCGCCGGCCGTCGAGAAAGACAACAAGCGCATCACCACCGGCTGGACCTTCTACGACTGGGCCAACTCGGTGTACCCGCTCGTAATTACCAGCTCGATTTTTCCGATTTACTGGTCGAGCGTCGTCAAGGAAGTGACCAAGACCGACAGCGGCAAAAGCCCGGTCGATTTTCTGGGTTTTCAGGTGCCGGGCTCGTCGTTGCTGACCTATGCCATCTCGGCGTCGTTTCTGCTGATTGCCATTATTAGTCCGTTTCTGACCTCGCTGGCCGACTTTTCGGGGCGCAAAAAGCTGTTTTTGCAAGTGTTCTGCTACCTCGGGGCGGCCTCCTGCGCGGGGCTGTATTTCTTCGAGCCGAGCACGCTCACGGCGTCCACTTTCGTGTTTATTGCGGCCACGGTGGGCTTTTCGGGCAGCATCGTGTTCTATAATTCCTACCTGCCCGAAATCAGCTCGGAGGAAAAGTTTGACTCGCTCTCGGCCAGGGGCTTTTCGATGGGCTACGTAGGCTCGGTTATTTTACTGATTATTTGCTTAGTCATCAATCAGTTTCATGATAAAATAGGCATCGGTGGGGCGAAGGCCGCTCAGCTCTCGTTTCTGCTCACGGGCATCTGGTGGGCGGGCTTTGCCCAAATTCCGTTTTTCACGCTGCCCGCCGACCCTGGCCGCACCGCCACCGCCGGCCCCGACGACAAAGGCTGGCTGCTCAACGGCTTTCACGAGCTGGGCAAGGTGTGGCAGCAGCTGGAGCAGCTGCCCAATCTCAAGAAGTTTTTGCTGGCCTATTTCACTTATAATATGGGCGTGCAAACGGTGATGTACGTGGCCACGCTTTTCGGCACCGACGAGCTGCATTTGCCCGAGCAGGCGCTTATTATCACCATTTTGCTGCTGCAAGTGGTGGCCATCGCGGGGGCTTACTTGTTTGCCAAGCTCTCCGAGCGCATCGGCAATACGCGGGCCTTGTCGTGGTCGGTAGTTATCTGGATGTTCATCTGCATCGCGGGCTATTTCGTGCAGGCTGGCTGGAGCTTCTACGCGCTGGCCTCGGTCATTGGCCTCACCATGGGTGCCATTCAAAGCCTTTCGCGCAGCACGTATTCCAAAATCATCCCCGAAAACACGCCTAATACGGCCGCTTTTTTCAGCTTCTTCGACGTGACCGAGAAGCTGAGCATCGTCATCGGCACGGCCGTGTACGGGGCCATCGCCCAGCTCACGGGCTCGATGCGCTACAGCATTCTGGCGCTCATTGTATTTTTTGCGCTGGGGCTGGTGTTTTTGCTGCGCCTGCGGGGCAAAAAGCTGCGCGAAGAGCCGGCGAGTGCCACAACCTTGCCGCCGCCGCCCGCCTCCTCGGTGGCCGGCCCGCCGCTGGCCGCTCGCTAAAGTGAATCGCAGAAAGGTGCTGACCTTTGCCCCATGATTCATCCTCCCCAACCCAATTTACAGACCGCGCTCGGCCACGAGCTGCGGCACGAGCTGGCCATCACGCGCCGCGTGCTGGAGCGCGCTCCCACCGAGCAATTCGGCTGGCGCCCCCACCCCAAAAGCATGACGCTGGGCACGCTAGCCGGCCACATGGCCAACCTCATAGGCTTCCTGGAGCTGTCGCTGCAAGGCCCCGCTATCGACCTGGCCGCCAACAAGCTGCCCTACAACCCGGCCTCTACGGCCGACGTGCTGGCCCGCTTCGACCTGAACGCCGACAAC
>JAKONR010000409.1 GCA_022701825.1 Hymenobacteraceae bacterium
AAAAAGCTGGTCAGCTCGGCTTGTTTGGGGTGAGCGTGCCGGAGCAGTTTGGCGGGCTCGACATGGACTTTCCGACCGCGCTGCGCGTGACGGAAGGCGTGGGCGGCGGCAACTCGTTTCCGGTGGCTTTTGCGGCGCACACGGGCATTGCCCTGCTGCCGATTCTGTACTTCGGCACCGATGCGCAGAAGCAGAAATACATTCCCGGCCTCACCGACGGCACGCTGATGGGCGCCTACTGTCTCACCGAGCCCGGCTCTGGCTCCGACGCCCTAGGTGCCAAAACCAAGGCCGTGCTCAACGCCGAAGGCACGCATTACGTGCTGAACGGCCAGAAAATGTGGATTACCAACGCCGGCTTTGCCGACGTGTTTATCGTGTTTGCCAAGATTGACGGCGAGCAGTTCACGGGCTTTATCGTGGACAAGGACACGCCCGGCCTGAGCCTCGGCAACGAGGAGCACAAGATGGGCATCAAGGGCAGCAGCACCCGCCAGGTGTTCCTGACCGATGCGCTGGTGCCCAAGGAAAACGTGCTGGGCGAGATTGGCAAAGGCCACCTCATCGCGTTCAACGTGTTGAATATCGGCCGCATCAAGCTGGCCGCCGCCTGCCTGGGCGGCGCCAAAGCCACGGCCACGCAGAGCGTGAAATACGCCAACGAGCGCGTGCAGTTCAAGCTACCCATCTCGAAGTTTGGCGCCATCCGCTACAAGCTGGCGCAGCAGGCCATTCGGATGTATGCCGTGGAGTCGGCCATTTACCGCGCCGGCGAGGACATCTACCGCAAGGAGCAGGAGCTGCTGGCCAGCGGCCTCGGCACCAACGAGGCCCTGCTGGGCGCGGCCCGCGAGTTTGCGGTGGAGTGCGCCATGCTAAAAGTAGAAGGCTCAGAAGTACTTGACTACGTGACCGATGAAGGCGTGCAGATTTATGGTGGCTACGGCTTCTCGGCCGACTACCCCATGGACCGCAACTACCGCGACTCGCGCATCAACCGCATCTTTGAGGGCACCAACGAAATCAACCGGATGCTGGCCGTGGACATGATTTTGAAGAAGGGCCTGAAAGGCGAAATCGACCTCATGGGTCCCGCCCAGGCCGTGCAGCAGGAGTTGATGAGCATCCCGAGCATGGGCGAAAGCGACGACTCGGCCTTCGCCGCCGAGAAAAAAGCTATCGCCAACATGAAGAAAGCGGTGCTGATGGTGGCCGGCACGGCCGTGCAGAAATACATGAACTCGCTCGCCAAAGAGCAGGAAGTGCTGATGAACATCGCCGACATGGCCATCAAAACCTACACCGCCGAAAGCACGCTGCTGCGCGTAGAAAAGGAAATCGCCGCCAAAGGCGAGGAGGCGATGAGCCGCCAGCTCGACATGGCCCGCGTGTACCTCTCCGACGCCATTGACCTGGTCGAAAAATCGGGCCGCGAAGCCATAGCAAGCATGACCGAAGGCGACGAGCAACGTCTAATGAGCATGGGCCTCAAGCGCTTCACCAAGCCCGACCTCTTCAACGTGAAAGATGCCCGCCGCCGCGTGGCTGCCGGGCTGATTGAGGCCAACGAGTACATCTATTAATCGCAGCTTCAAGACCGCAGATTCAAACGGATTAAACGGATTTCGCAGATACGCCTGCTACGCAGGCTGACTGCTCGATAGTTAAGCTAGTGTACGCGAACCAAAAAGGCTACTCTTGTGAGTAGCCTTTTTGGTTTTAGTGGCTTCATTTGGTGGCGCTTTCGATGGGAATTTCGGTGCCGTATAGGCTGGGCAGCATGATGCCCATGCGCCGGAGCGTTTCTACGGCGTCTTGGCCAATTGTGAGCATAACACCTTCGTAGGCAGCCTTCTGCACGGTTTTTATTGAAACCTTGAGTTGCCCGAAAAGCAGCCAGTCACCGGCTTTGAGGGGGGGTTCGGGTGGATAAACCCGGCCAGTCAGCAGGAAATCGCTGCCGCTGGGCTGGTTGCGAAAAGCAATTCGCAGGAGAAATACGGCCATGTAATGCGTGGGGAGCGTGAGGCCCAAAGCTGGGCTGCTGCGCCGATACCGCAACGGCCCGGGCTCGCGCCCAGGCCGTTACTTTGGTGATAGTATGCTGTTTGATAGCAGGTTACCTCAGTCGACTCAAGCAAGTTTGCAGGCTGGTACGCCAGTGCGGAATGGCGAGGCCCAAGGTCCGCTTTACCTTGGTTTTATCCATCACCGAGTACGCGGGCCGCGTGGCTCTGGTGGGATACTCGGCGGTGCGGATGGGCACGGTGCGCGTAGGCAAGCCGCTCAGCTCGAAGATGGCGGTGGCGAAGTCGTACCACGACGTAACCCCTTCATTGCTATAGTGATAGATGCCGTAGGCCGTATGCTGCGTTTCGATGATGGTGAGGATACAGCCGGCCAGGTCAATGGCGTAGCAGGGCGTGCCCACCTGGTCCCAGATGACGCGCAGCTCGTCGCGCTCGCGGCCCAGCTTGAGCATGGTTTTCACGAAGTTGCTGGCAAACTCTGAGTACAGCCAGCTGGTACGCAGGATGAAATACCGGTCGGTGAGTGGCGCAATGACCTGCTCGCCTTCCAGCTTAGTGAGGCCGTAGACGCTGATGGGCTCGGCCGGGTCGGTTTCGAGTAGCGGCTGGTTGCCGGTGCCGGCGAAGACAAAATCGGTCGAAATCTGGATGAGTACCGTGCCAAATTCGCCACACAGGCAGGCCAGGTTTTCGACGCCGTCGCGGTTTACTTTACGCGCTAGTTCTACCTCATCCTCGGCTTTATCCACGGCCGTGTAGGCGGCGCAGTTGATGACGTAGGCGGGCTTATACTGCTCGAAAAGGCTCCGCAAGCCCTCGGTATCCAAGAGGTTGGCTTGGCCTTCGGGCGGCAAAATGAGGCCCGGCGTGTTGCGCTCCTGGGCCACGTGCGCCAAGCATTGGCCGAGCTGGCCCGAAGCCCCAAAAACCAGAATAGTACTCATGTGTGCGGTGCGTGCGAGTGCGTTGAGCACGCAAATTAGCGCCTGCCGGTGTAGCGTAAGCTAAAGCTTACGCTACACTGGCTATCCCGCATTTGGGCCGCGCTTATTTTTTATTGGCTCGAAACGCCGCTCGCGGGGCTGCTTCTCACTGAGATACCTCCAGTAGCGGCGCGGCATGTGGCGGTGATGTAGCTTGAGGTTTTTGCGCTCCGGAATATTAACGTGGTCAAAATACGCCTGCCACAAGATTTTAAACAGCGGTTCGCGCTCGTCGAGCACCGTGGCCGACAGCTCGCCCCGGCGCAGGGTAGTGGCGCTGCCGGCCTCGAAGCTCACGACATCGGTGCGGGTGAGGTCGTAGTACAGCCCGTAGTGGCGACGCTTGTCAAAAATAAGCCAGCGCTGGTCGGCGTAGCGCTTGGTGAAATGGCTGGCGATGAGCGGTAGCACGTCAAAATCGGGCTCGATAGTAGCGTGAAACAAGCCATCTTGCGCCTTTTCGAAGCGCACAAAGGCTTCCATGCGGTGCTTCTCGCGAAACATCTGCTGGGCTAGGCGCTGGCAGCGGCGCACGGTGGCATCGGCGTAATTTTCGGAGATGTCGCGGCCCGTGCGCAAAGCCAGGTCGGCGTAGCGAAAGATGAGCAGTTCGCGCTCGGCATCCTCGCTCAAAAACACGTGGTAGAGCCGCGCCCGCGCCGGCTCGGGCATGAAGCGCAGCAGGCCGTCCCAGGTGCGGGTAGCCAGCGCCTCATCGGTGTCGATGGCCACGGGGTGGGCAAAAAGGCCGCCCTGGGCCGCAGTTTCGGGCTGAATGCTGCTGGGCGCCGAGCGGCGGTCGTAGATGCGGAACAGCACCGTGAGCAGGCCCTCGAAGCTGCCGTCGTAGGTGTAGTCGGCGGGTGGGTGGTGCAGCGCGGGCGCGGCCCGGCGCGGGGCGGCCGCACCAACGGCCGTGCTGGCGGCCGGCCCGGCAAAAGGAATTAGACTACTCAAAGTAATAACGTAAAATCAGGTACTGAATGGGCAATCATTCGCCGGTATGTGCGACACGGCGCTTACCTTCACCACCTCCCACCTAACCTACTCACGCCATGGCTACTACCGACCTGCTGGCCCCGCTGCCCCACGCCGACCACCGCGAAATGGGCGGCGTACTGATTGACACCGTCCGCACCGGCAACTCGCGCGTCAAGCGCATCGTGTACCCGGCGGGCTTCCGCTGGTCTGTCAACCTGAAGCCACTTATCGGCACCGCGCTGTGCCAGCACGCACACGTCGGCTTTTTGGCCAGCGGCCACCTGCGCATCGAGTACGCCGATGGGGGCATTGAGGATTTCGTGGCGCCGCAGGTGGTGGCCATCGCCCCCGGCCACGATGGCTGGGTGGTGGGCGACGAGGCGGCGGTGCTCATCCAGTTCGACTTTGAGGGCGAAACGGTGGCGCGCCTGGGCTTGCAGCGCTAGCTGGCCCAAAAGCCGGCTTTTGGGCCAATACTCTTGCTGCCTAGGCAGCTACGTCGCTTTGCTCGGCCGCCAGGCGGGCGGCGCGCACGGCGTCGTGCACCTCGCGCACCTTGGGCATCAGCTCCGAAAGGCGGCAGCAGCACGAGAGGCGCGGCGCTTTGTCGAACGAGGCGGGGGCAAGTAAGGCAACGGCCGGCTCGGCTACGAGTGCGAGCGGGGCCGGGACAGCGGCGGGAGCGCGATGGGTGATTTTCATGGCAGAAAACGAACCGGGATTATCCTCGCCAAGGCGGCGGGGCAGGCTGAGCAAAAACAGCTAGTTCACTACCAGCGTGTCGGTTATGTACCCGTTGGCAGCTATAAAATTCAGGTAGTAGGTGCCGGCCGCAGTCGGCTTGAAGGTGTAGGTAGCTTGCGCCGGGAGCGTATTGGCCGGGCAGGTGCAGTCGGGGTACGTGACGCGCGGGCCAATTAGGAGGGTATTGGGGGCCGCGCCCTGGGTTTCGTACACGCTTTCGAGCCGGTTGCAGGTGAGCTGGGGCACGTAGGTAAGGAGGAAGCTGGCGGTTTGGTTGACGGCTATCGTTTTGGGGCCGCTCACCGTTTGCACGGGCTCCAGCGCGCTGGCCGCGCAGGTTTCCTTGCCGCTGCCCAGGCAGCTGGTGAGGCCAAGGCCGGCGGCGAGTAAGCAAAAAAAGCGCGTCATAGCTAAAAACGTTAAAGGTGGTTGACGCTGCAAGCTACTGACCCGGCGCACCAGCGGGGCTAAAAACTAGACGGGCTGGGCAAACAAATCGAGCTGCTGCGTAACCAAGGCCGAGCGCACGGCCTTGCCCCCGAATAGCACCTGCCGCCGAATCTGCTGCTCATCCAGCTCGCCCAGGCGGGCCGGCGCCGAGCCCCGGCAGGTGAGGAAGTGCTTGGCGCGGCGCATTACCACGCCGAGCTGCTTGAGCGTTTCGGCCGTGAGCGGCCCGAAGCGGCGCGTCTGGATGATGCGCTCGACCGAGCGCGCGCCCACGCCCGGAATGCGCAGCAGCGTAGCCCGGTCGGCCACGTTGACATCGACTGGAAACAAGTGGCGATTGCGCAGCGCCCAGGCCAGCTTGGGGTCGATTTCGAGGTCGAGGTGCGGATGCGCGGGGTCCAGAATTTCGTCGGCCTCGAAGCCGTAAAAGCGCATCAGCCAGTCGGTTTGGTAGAGGCGGTGCTCGCGCACCATCGGCGGCTGGGTCACCTGCGGCAGGCGGGCATCGTCGGTGATGGGCACGTAGCCCGAGTAGTACACGCGCTTGAGGCCGTAGCCCTGGTAGAGGCTATCCGAGAGCTTGATGATTTGCAGGTCGGTTTCGTCGCTGGCGCCCACTATCAGCTGCGTGCTTTGGCCGGCGGTGGCAAACTGCGGCACTTTTTTGAAGAGCGCCTTTTCCTCCTTGTTCTGAATAATGCCGTCGCGAATCTGGCCCATCGGGGTCAGAATCTCAGCGTAATTTTTCTCGGGAGCCAGGTTTTGCAAAGCCAGCTCCGACGGCAGCTCAATATTCACGCTCAAGCGGTCGGCGTAGAGGCCGGCTTCCTGAA
>JAKONR010000412.1 GCA_022701825.1 Hymenobacteraceae bacterium
GTCGCTGGCGTAGCGCTCGGTAGCCAGCGGCCGGATGCCGCCCTGCTCGGCCGTGCGGTGGCGGGTATTGACGAGGCTCACCAGCAGGTGGTAGCGCTCGTCGTCGGTTTGGTAGCGGGCAAAAAACGTGGCCGCGTTGTGCTCCACCAGGCCTTCGCTGGAGGTAGTGCCCAGTATTTTATTGGAAGCAATGCGCTCGTAGGCGGCCCCAATGCTGAAATTTTTCTTGAGCGAGCGGCTGTAGCTGATTTCAAACACCTGCTCGCCCACCGTGCTCTGGATGTAGCGAAAAAACGAGTACGGCGAGCGGCTGTCGTAAAATGGCACCCGGCTGCCCTCGCGGGCATAGCGGTCGAATACGGTGCGCCCCAGGCGGGCGCCCAACTCCGGGTTGGGCCGGTAGAGCAGCGGCCGCGCGGCCGAGCCCACGGTGCCCAAATCCTGGTGAAACGTGCTGTCGTGGTACCAAAACCGCTGCTGCGACCACCGCACCAGCGAGGTATCGATGAGCACGCCCCGCGTGGAGTCGCGCCGCAGGTCGGCCTCGTAAATGACGCGGGTCGTTTTGGGCCCGTAGAGCACCTTGGTCGAGTCATCGACAATCTGGGCCTGGCCCGGCCGCGCCGCGCCCAGCAGCAGCCCCACCAGGAGCAGGAGCCAGCGGCGGGCCATTTTTTTCGTAAAAACCATGCGGTTCAGCAACACTCAATAATTTTAGGCGGCAGCGGGCTCGCGGCTTCCGCCTGAACTCATAAAGGTACCGCCGGACTGGCACCCCGGCCCGGCAAAAGCTGCCGCAGCCGCGCGGCCCCGCCGCCCAGCAACGCCACGCGCACCGGAATCGTGTATATCGGCAGGCCCGCCAGGGCCTCGGCCAGCGCGGGCGCCAGTAGCCGGGTGGCATCCTTTTCGGTGGTAAAAATAGGCTGCCCGGCCCGCCAGCGCGCCCGCACCGCCGCCACATCGGCCACCGAAAAGGCGTGGTGGTCGGAAAAAACAACCTCGCTTGCGAGCCCAAAACCCGCCCCCAGCAGGTGCTCGCGCAGTGGCCCCGGCTGCGCGATGCCCGTGAGCAGCAGCGCCAAGCTGCCCGGCTGCGGTGCCCCCAGCGCCTGCGCGGCCGCCGTGAGCGGCCGGGGCGCGGCGTAGTCGTAGGCCGAAAACAGCACGGGTACCCCGGGCCGGGCGTAGCGCCGCACCTGGGCCGCTATTGCGGCCTGCTGCGCGGCCCCGAGCTCGGGCGAGCACTTGGTGATGATAACTGCATCGGCGCGGGCGGCCCCGGCACGGGTTTCGCGCAGGCGGCCGGCGGGCAGCACGTGGTCGTGGTAAAAGGGCCGCGCCAGTTCGGTGAGCAGGATGTTGAGCGTGGGGCGCACGCGGCGGTGCTGGTAGGCATCGTCGAGCACCACGGCCGTGAGGGCGGGGTGCTGCTGGCGCAGGAGGTCGAGGCCCACTTGCCGGTTTTCGGCCACCGCCACGGGCACGCCCTGGCCGGCAAACTGCTGGTAGTACTGCCACGGCTCGTCGCCCACGGTGGCGGCCGAGTCGGTGGGCGCGGCCAGGCGCGGGCCCTGGGTCTGGCGGCCGTAGCCGCGGCTCAGGATGGCCGGGCGCTGGCCCTGGCGCAGCAGCTCTGCGACCAGCCAGGCCACGTGGGGCGTCTTGCCGGTGCCGCCCACCCGCAAGTTGCCCACCCCGATGAGCGGCACCCAGCCGGGCGCCGAGTGCTTCCAGCCGTGGTCATAGAGCCAGTTGCGCACGGCCAGCACGGCCGCGTAGAGTCCCGCCAACGGCAGGAGCAGTAGGGTGCTTAGGGCGTGAAACGCGGAACGGGGCATAGCGGCAAAGGTCGGCAGCAAACAACCAGCCCGCGCAACGGGCGTACTGAGCTTCTCCGTTGCCACCGCCCGGCCCCCCCCCGACAAACCAGCCAGCCGGGCGTATCCGTTCAATCCTAAAATCCGTTTGAATCTGCGGTCTATGCCCGATTTTGCCACCCGCCTGCTGCAGTTGCTTCGCAGCTTTCCGCTGCCCGCCGCCCCGCTGCCGGGCGCGGTCGAAGTCCGCAGTTCATTTCAAGACCCGGCCGTGGCCGCCATGCTCACGGCCTTTGCCCAAAAGTACTACCGGGGCACGGCCCCGCGGGTGGGCATTTTTGGCATCAACCCCGGCCGCTTCGGCGGCGGGCGCACGGGCGTGGCCTTCACCGACCCGGTGGCGCTGACCGAGATTTGCGGCATCGCTCACAGCCTGCCCAAGCAGCGGCGCGAGCTGTCGAGCGAGTTCGTGTACAAGTTCATTGCCGAACTCGGCGGCCCGGTGCCGTTCTACGAGCAGTTTTTCCTCAGCTCGGTGTACCCATTGGAGCTCACCCACGCCGGCAAAAACTACAACTACTACGACGCGCCCGCCCTCACCAAAGCCCTGTGGCCCGACATGCGCCGCTCCCTCACGCAGCAGGCCGAGCAGCTGCATTTGCGCCGCGACGTGGCCGTGAGCCTGGGCCGCCGCAACGGCGAGTTCTTGCGCAAGCTGAATGACGAGCTGGGCCTCTTCGACCGCATCGAAGTGCTTGACCACCCGCGCTTTCTGATGCAGTACCGCCGCCGCTTTATGGACCAGAACGTGGCGCACTACGTGGAGGTGCTGGGCGGGCTGCTGCCGTGAGCTAGGCCCTTGTACCTTTGCCCGCAACTCACGTTTGGTACGTCCCCCAGCCCAACGGCTACTCTGAAAAAGAGAAGCCCCGGCTGTTGGTAGCAGCCAGGGCTTCGAGAAGTGTGTGAATTTTCGCAGAACCCTTTACTTCATTCGGAACAATGGAAAGTAAAAAGGCGAAATAGAAGTTTGACTTCAAAGTCCGGCTCCGAATGCCCCCTGAGCTGGTTAAGTGGCTCATCGGGGCTATCCTAATGGGTGGCGGCGCGCTTATTGCCGCTACGCATTGGGGTAACTAGGTTGCAAAGGCCGTGCCGCGAGGTGCGGCCTTTGTTTCGGAGGCAAACGTACGTAACCCGCAGAATAAAGTGTTTAAAATACACCGTTTATTCTGCCTATATAATCTAACTCTACCTCCCCGTGCCCACCGTTCAAGACCTGGCGCGCCTGCTCGAAGCCGCCGCGCCCCTCGCCTACCAGGAAAGCTACGACAACGCCGGCCTGCAATGCGGCCTGCCGAGTGCCGAAATCACGGGCGTGCTGCTGGCCCTCGACTGCACGCCCGCCGTGGTGGCTGAGGCCACCCGGCGCGGCTGCAACGTAGTGCTGTGCCACCACCCCGTTATTTTTCGGCCCCTCAAGCGCCTCACCGGCAAGGGCTTGGTCGAGCAAACCATCATGGCCGCCCTCAAGGCCGACGTGGCCATCTACGCCGCCCACACCAACCTCGACCACGTGCGCCAGGGTGTGAACGCCAAGCTGGCCGAAAAGCTGGGCTTAGTGAACCTGCGCATTCTGGCCCCCAAAACCGGCATTTTGGCCCGCCTCAGCACCTACGTGCCCAATACGCCCGACTACCCCGGCCTGGCCGACCAATTATTGCAAGCCCTGTACGCCGCCGGCGCAGGCCAGGTCGGTGCGTATAAAGAGTGTAGCTTCCAGACGCCCGGTACCGGCACCTTCACGCCCGGCGTGGGCACGCAGCCGGCTATTGGGGCCACCGGCCAGCCCGAGGCCGTGCCCGAAATCAAGCTCGAAGTGCTGCTACCGTTGCATCGCCAGGAGGCGGTTTTGCAGGCTTTGCGGCAGGCGCACCCCTATGAGGAGGTGGCCTACGAGCTGGTGAAGCTCGAAAACCAGCACCAAGACGTGGGCGCGGGCATGGTGGGCGAGCTGCCCGAGGCGCTGAGCCCGGCCGAGTTGCGGGCGCGCCTCAAGCAGGCGCTGGGCGTGCCGGTGGTCAAGTACACGGCCTTTGACAAAGACATTAAAAAAGTGGCCTTGTGCGGCGGCGCGGGCAGTTTTCTGACCGGCGCGGCCGTGGCCAGCGGGGCCGACGCCTACGTGACCGGCGACGTGAAATACCACGAGTTTTTTGCCCCCGAAGGCCGGCTGATGCTCTGCGACGTGGGCCATTTTGAGAGCGAGCAGTACACGGGCGAAATCTTCCGCGATTTGCTGCTGGCGGCGTTCGGTCGTACTTTTGCGGTCTTATTCGCTGAAACTCCCACGAATCCCGTTCATTATGACTGCTAATTCCGCCGCCGTGGTAAACCCGGCCGATGCGCCCGTTTCGGCCAAGCTCGAAGCCCTGCTCAACCTGCAACGCATTGATTCGCAGCTGGATGAGATTCGGCGCGTGCGCGGTGACCTGCCCGAGGAAGTCCGCGACCTGGAAGACGAGATTGCCGGCTACGAAGCCCGCGTAAAGCGTTTCGACGACGAAATCAGCGGCCTCAACGACCAGATTAAGCAGCGCAAAGCCGCCACCAAAGAGGCCGAAGGCCTCATCAAGCGCTACGAGGAGCAGCAAACCAACGTACGCAACAACCGTGAGTACGAGGCCATTGCCAAGGAAATCGAGCTTCAGCGCCTGGAAATCCAGATTTCGGACAAGAAAATCAAGGAGGCCCAGTACCAGATTGAGCAGAAAAATACCGAGGCCAACGTGACGCGCCAGCGCCTCGACGAGCGCCGCAAGGACCTCGACACCAAAAAAGCCGAGCTCGACACCATCGTGGCCGAGAACGAAGCCGACGAGAAAACGCTGGTTGCCGAGCGCGAAACCGCCACCCAGCCCGTGGAGCCCCGCCTGCTGACGGCCTACGACCGCATTCGGGGCAACATGCGCAACCGCCTCGCGGTAGTGCTCGTGCGCCGCGACGCCTGCGGCGGCTGCTTCAACACGGTGCCCCCGCAGCGCCAGGCCGACATCATTTCGCACAAGAAAATCATCGTGTGCGAGCACTGCGGCCGCATTTTGGCCGACGTAGAAGGCAAGGCCGTAGCCGCTTAATTAGTTGGCATTTGCATAAAAAAAGGAACGGCTACGGTCGTTCCTTTTTTGTTTTCGGATATGTTTTTCACCGCAGAGGGGCGCAGAAGAGCACGCAGAGGAACGCAGAAGGCCATTGGAGCTTCTGTGCTCTTCTGCGTGCTCTTCTGCGCCCCTCTGCGGTCAAATTCCTACCAAAGCCTCCCACCCGCTGAACCCGAAACCAGCAACTCGAAACCAGCAACTCTCTCCCCCGCCGCCCGCCGCGCCTACGCCGAGTTGCTGAAATTAAAAGTCAGCACCTGCCGCCAACTACTTGCCAGCGAGCCCGCTACCGCCCCCGGCACACTACTCGTGGCCGACTGCGCCGACTTCGTAGAGCTCATCGTGAGCCAAGACGCCAGCCGCTACGAAACTACCCTGGCCACCCACGAAGCCCGGCTGGCCACGCTCGAAAAAGCGCCCGCCAGCGCCCTGCGCGACTACGCCCAGGCCGAAATCAGCCTGCACCAGGCGCTGGCCCAAATCGGCTTTCACCACGAGGTGCGCGGCGCCTGGAACCTGCGCCGCACGGCCGGCCTGATGGCCGAAGTAGCCGCACGCTACCCGGCTTTTGTGCCCGCCCGCAAAACGCTGGGCTTGTGCCAGTTCGGCATCGGCTCGCTGCCCGAGGGCTACCACTGGTTTTTGCGGCTGCTGGGCCTGCGCGGCAGCGTAGAGGAAGGCTTGCGCAACCTGGACCTGGCCGCCACGCAGCCCAACGACTTCCAAACTGAAAGCCGGATTCTGCTCGCGCTCATTCGGGAGTCGTATTATAAGCAGGGCACCGAAAGCCTGGTACTGGCGAGCCGCCTGGCCCGCGAGCAGCCCGACAATCTGCTATTCAACTACTTGGTTATCAGCCTAAATAAGCGCCAACACCACGGCGATGAGGCGCTGGCCGCCTACCGCGCCCGGCCCACCGGCCCGGCGTATTTGCCGGTCGGCTTCGTGCACCATTTAGCCGGCGACCTATTGCTGTACCACGGCGAATACGCCGCCTCGCTGGCTGAGAACCAGCAGTTTTTGCACGAGTATCGAGGTGATTATTATCGCAAGGATGCGGCGTTCAAGCTTTACCTGGCCGCCTGGCTGGGCGGCGCGCCGGCCGCTACCCAGGAGCGCTACCGCCAGCAAATTAACCAAGTCGGCCCGCTCACGATTGAGGAAGATATTTATGCTCAGCGCTTTTACCACGATGCGCAGCTGTTAAATCCTGTCCTCACCCGCGCCCGGCTCCAAACCGATGGTGGCTACTACGCGCAGGCCTTGAGCACCTTGCAGCAATTCAGACTCACGCCAGCCACGCCCCCACGCGACCAGCTCGAAGCGCCCTACCGCCGCGCCCGCGTGTGGCAGGGCCTCGGCCGGCTCGACTCGGCCCGCGCCGACTACCAGCGCACGCTGCGGCGCTCGGCGGCGCTCGGCGAGCCGGCGCACTATTTTGCCCCGCAGGCGGCGTTGCAGCTCGGCTACCTGGCCCAGGCGGCCGGGCAGCGGGCGGCCGCCCAGGGCTATTTTGAGCAGGCCATGCGCTACCCCAAGCACGAGTACAAAAACAGCACCGACCAAAAAGCCAAGCTGGCCCTGCGCCAGCTGTAGCCCTCCGTAGCGCGGACTCTGCGGGGTCCGCGACCCACGCGCCCAACTTTAGTACTTACGCGCAGACCCGCAGGGTCCACGGTACCTCTATGCTTCGCATCCCGCTTTCCGACCTGCCCGCCGATTTCCGCGCCCGCGCCTTGCAGTGGGCGGCGCAGTTTGCGCACTGCGCTTATTACGAGCACAATGACTTGCAGCATTCTGCGCCCGGCACCTTTGGCCGAATGCTGGCCGTGGCCCCGGCTGCCCCCGGCGCACCAACCACGCTCGCTGAGTTGCCCGCCTACCTGCAACCGGAGCCCGGCCAGCCCCGGCCTGTTTTTGGCTTTGTGACGTATGAAGTCAAAAACGAGATTGAAGCGCTGAGCAGCCAAAACCCCTCGGGCTTGGCTTGGCCCGCAGTGCACTTTTTTGCGCCCGAAACCTGGCTGCGCTGGCAGCCCGACACGCTGGAAATCCACGGCCGCACGAGCGGCGTGCTGGCAGCCATACTGGCAACGCGGGTGCCGGAGGCGGCACTGGCTGCCGTGCCGCCGCTGCGGCCGCGTATGCCCCAAGCCGCCTATCTGGCGGCCGTCGAAGCCGTGCGCGAGGACATTCTCAACGGCGAAGCGTACGAGTTGAATTTGTGCCAGGAGTTCTATGCCGAAGGCGTAGCACTCGACCCCGTGGCGGCCTTTTGGCGGCTCAATGACGTTTCGCCCGCGCCCTACGCCGGCTTTCTGCGCTACCACGACCACTACCTGCTCTGCGCCTCGCCCGAGTGCTTTCTCACGCAGCAGCAGGGCGTTATCTCATCGCAGCCCATCAAAGGCACGCGGCGGCGCGGCTCCTCGCCGGCCGAGGATGAAGCCCAACGCCGGGCCCTGCTGCACGACGAAAAGGAGCGCGCCGAAAACCTGATGATAGTGGACCTTGTGCGCAACGACCTCGCCCGCGTGGCCCGGCCGGGCACCGTGCGCGTGCCCGAGCTGTTTGGCACTTACGGTTTTCGCCACGTCTGGCAATTGATTTCGACCGTTGCGGCCGACCTAAAACCCGGCGTGAACCTGGCGGACATTCTGCGCGCTACCTTCCCGATGGGCTCCATGACCGGCGCGCCCAAAATCCGGGCTATGCAGCTCATCGAGCAGTACGAAACCAACCGCCGCGGCCTCTACAGCGGCAGTTTTGGCTACGTGCTACCCGATGGCAGTTTTAACTTTAACGTCGTGATTCGCAGCCTGCAATACCGCGTTGACACTGGCTACCTCAGCCTGCAAGTGGGCTCGGCCATCACCTACGACTCGGTGCCCGCGCACGAATACCAGGAGTGTTTGTTGAAAGCGCGGGGCGTACTCGAAGCGCTGAACACAGTTATTAGTCAGGCATAAGGTTGTTATTGCTTCGCTGCACTCACCCGGACAGGCGGTTGCGGAGCGTATCTGTCATTCTGTCATTTCCCAGCCCTCTTTTGTATCTTTGTTAGCTGCCCGGCTCCTAGCTTCGGGCAATTTGCCTGCTATGTCTCAACCGCTCATTACCTTAGATTTTCTCGATAAAGCGCCCGTGGCCGAGGCCCTGCCCGCCGACGTGCGCGTGAGCGCGGCCACCCGCACCGGCCGCGCCCGCAAGCTTTACATCGAGAGCTACGGCTGCCAGATGAATTTTTCCGACTCCGAAATCGTGTCCAGCATCCTGGCCGACGAGGGGTTTGACACCACCGACGACCTCGCCGGGGCCGACCTCGTGCTGCTCAATACCTGCTCTATCCGCGAGAAGGCCGAGCAAACCGTGCGCATGCGCCTCAAGCAAATCAACTCGCACAAAAAGCGCAAGCCCGGCATGCTCGTGGGCGTGCTCGGCTGCATGGCCGAGCGCCTGAAAAGCAAGTTTTTGGAAGAGGAGAAAATTGTGGACCTCGTGGTGGGCCCCGATGCCTACCGCGACTTGCCGCAGCTCATCAGCCAGGTCGATGGCGGCCAAAAGGCGGTGAACGTGCTGCTGAGCCGCGAAGAAACCTACGCCGACATCACGCCGGTGCGCCTGAACTCCAACGGCATTACGGCCTTTATCAGCATCATGCGCGGCTGCGACAACATGTGCTCATTTTGCGTGGTGCCCTTCACCCGCGGGCGCGAGCGCAGCCGCGATGCCCACAGCATCGTGCAGGAAGCCCGCGACCTCGTAGTCGCTGGCTACAAAGAGGTTACGCTGCTGGGCCAGAACGTAGACTCCTACAAATGGGCTAGCGAAGACGGCACCGAGCGCGTCAATTTCGCGCAGCTACTAGAGCTAGTGGCCCTCATCAGCCCGCAGCTGCGCGTGCGCTTCTCGACCTCGCACCCCAAGGATATTACCGATGAGGTGCTGCACACCATGGCGCGGCACGACAACATTTGTAAATACATCCACCTGCCCGCCCAAAGCGGCAACTCGCGGGTGCTAGAATTGATGAACCGCACCTACGACCGCCCTTGGTACGAGGAGCGCGTACGCGCCATTCGCCGCATTTTGGGTGAGGACTGCGCCATCTCGACCGACATGATTGCCGGCTTCTGCTCCGAAACCGAGGAAGAGCACCAGGACACGCTGAGCCTCATCGACTTTGCGCAGTACGACATGGGCTACAACTTCTTCTACTCGGAGCGCCCCGGCACGCTGGCCGCCCGCAAGCTCGCAGATGATATTCCGCTGGAAGTGAAAAAGCGTCGCCTTCAAGAGGTTATCGACCGGCAGCAGCTGCACGCCCGCGCCCGCTACGCCCGCATGGTGGGCCGCGTGCACCAGGTGCTGGTTGAGAACTTCTCGAAGCGCTCGCAGGAGCACCTCAGCGGCCGCAACAGCCAAAACCAAGTCGTTATTTTCCCGAAGGGTAATTTCCAGAAGGGCGATTACGTTAACGTCTTTGTAACGAGCACCACGGGCGGCGCGCTGCTGGGCGAGGCTGTCTAGCCCCGCTTCCCGACTTGTACGACGATATGGTAAATCCCACGAGCGGCTTGCTTATTTGGCAAGCTCTTCAATTAGTAGTTGGTGGCTTTATCGCCTTTCTAGTCATTCGCCTGTTATGGCGCATGAACTTTCCTAAAAAATAACTTCCTTGGGCTGAGCCGGTTAGGCTTAGTCTAGCCAATGACAAATCAAGAGATACAATCCATCAAGCAGCGCTTCGGCATCATCGGTAACGCCTCCGCGCTGAACTACGCCATTCAGGTGGCCGCGCAAGTCGCGCCCACTGATATGACGGTGCTCATCACCGGCGAAAGCGGGTCGGGCAAGGAGTCGTTTTCCAAGATTATCCACGCCCTCTCGCCGCGCAAGCACGGGCAGTTCATCGCCATCAACTGCGGTGCCATCCCGGAAGGCACCATTGATTCGGAGCTTTTTGGGCACGAAAAAGGTGCCTTTACGGGGGCCAACGAGGCCCGGAAGGGTTACTTTGAGGTGACTGACGGCGGCACTATTTTTCTGGATGAGATTGCCGAAATGCCCTTGGGCACGCAGGCGCGCCTGCTACGCGTGCTCGAAAATGGCGAGTTTATCCGGGTGGGGAGCAGCAAGGTGCAGAAAACCGACGTGCGCGTGGTGGCTGCTACTAATGTAAACCTACTCGACCGCGTACAGGCCGGCAAGTTTCGCGAGGACCTGTACTATCGCCTCAACACGGTGCCCATCATGGTGCCGCCCCTGCGCGACCGGGGCGACGATATCTACCTGCTGTTCCGCAAGTTCACGGCCGATTTCTCGGAGAAGCACCGCGTAAAGCCCATCTCGCTCACGCCCGATGCGGTGCGGCTGCTTAACAGGTTCCGTTTTCCGGGTAACATCCGCCAGCTTAAAAATTTAGCGGAGCAGATTTCAGTACTGGAAATCGACCGCGAGGTTGATGCCACCCGCCTCACTACCTACCTGCCAGCCACCCAAACCTCGCAGCTGCCCGCCCTGCTGCCGGGCCACGGGGGAGGCGATTTTGGCTCATACTCGGAGCGCGACATCTTGTACCGGCTGCTCTTCGATATGCGCCGTGACATGACCGACCTCAAAAAAGTGGTTTTGGAACTGGCCGGTGGCAACGGCCCCCGCCCCACCACCGACGCGCAGGAACTGTTACGCCAGAACAGCCATTTATTTACAAACTTAAACGAGCCAGCGCCCTATCCTAGCGCCGATACCCAGGGCGACAATAGTGGCTACTTACTGCCCGCCGCGCCACTGCGCGTAGAGGTGGCCTCCCCGAATTCGTACACCGACGAAGACGAGGATATGCACACAGAGGATATCACTCACGAAACGGAAGAGGAAACGCTTTCTTTAGATGCGATTGAGAAAGAAATGATTCTCAAGGCTTTAAAGAAGCATCACAACAAACGTAAATATGCTGCCCAGGACCTGGGCATCTCGGAGCGCACCCTTTACCGTAAGCTTAAGCAGTATGATTTGGAATCGGTTTAACCTGCGCACCGCTTGTAAACCGGGCGCCGCCGGGCGCCGCCGGCTGCTGGGCTTGCTGGCTGCCGGGCTGCCAGCGGCGCTACTGTTAGGCGGCTGCGGCATCTACTCCTTCAACGGCACCAATATCGACCCGGCGGTTAAAACCATTTCCATTCAAACCTTTCCCAGCGCCGCGCCCAACGCGCCGGCCTCGCTGAGCCAGCGTTTTACGGAAGACCTAAAAGATTATTTCCAGCGCAACACTACGCTAAAGCTCGTGCCCCGCGATGGCGACCTCCAATTTGAGGGTAGCATCGTGGCCTACGACTACGCGCCGGCCGCCATTCAGCAGGTGGGCACGGTGAGCCAGGCGGGGGCCAACCGCCTCACGATTCAGGTGCAACTGCGCTTTACTAACACGAAAAATTCCAAGCAGGATTTTGAGCAGACGTTTCAGAGCCAAGCCGATTTTCCGTCGACCCAGGATATTGCTACTGTAAACAACGACCAGAGCGCCGTACGCAACATCACGCGCAACATCATCAGCGACATGTTCAATAAGTCGGTTGCCAACTGGTAGTTGCTTTTGCGGGCGGGCCGGCAAGCAGCCCCTGGCCCGGCGGCCCGCGCTGAAATTTTCGCGGTTTTTACGGCTAGCGCGGCTTACTTACCGGCGCCGGCTGCACCTTTGCAGCCCTTAAAGCTACTTTTTTACCAATGACCCGTTCCGCGCTGCTTCAGCTACTTGCCCAGCCAGCCTCCCTTAGCGGGGCCGACGTGCGCGAGCTAGAGCAGCTGGCCCAAGCGTTTCCTTACTGCCAAACGGCGCATTTGCTGCTGGCCAAAGCAGCCCACGACCAAGGCTCGATGCTGGCTGGCCAGCGCCTGCGCCGCGCTGCCACCTACGCCGCCGACCGCGCCCTGCTGCGCCAGCTTATCGAGCTGCCAGTCCCGGCCGCCCCAGTAGCGGCCGAAACCGAAGCTGCACCACCAGCGGCGGCACCGGCATTGCCAGTTTTGGCGGCGCTCCCCGCCCCGGCTCAGGAAGAGCCACTCGCGGAGCCTGAGCCTGCCGCAGTAGAAGCGATGCTGTTTGAGGTCGAGCACTCGCAGCTACCCGACTCTACTGCGGCGGCACCTTCGCCGGCCTCGCCGGCAGCGGCCGAAGCGCCTCTCGACGCGCCGCCTGCCAGCGCTGAGCGAGCCGAAACCTCCCCCGATACGGCGGCCCCGTTTGCGCCCCCGGCCGAAGGTGCAGCGGCGCCCGAGGATGAGCTGCCCGCGCAGGCCCCGCCCATTCGGCCGCCCGCCGAGGCCGAGGCCGCTAGCCAGGAATTTGGCTTAGCAGAGGAAGAGCCGGCCGACATCGTCGCGTATCAGCTGCTAGAAGCTGCGGAAGCGGCGGCGAGCACGGCAGACGCGCCCCTCGCGTTGGCGCCGGCAGGGCCGCCGGCCTTCGCAGGAGTAGCCGATGTCGGCTACGCGCCTGGCGAGGGCAGCCGCCTGGGCTTTTGCCTGCAAAGCCCGCTGGCCGAAGCCTACAGCCTCACGACTGGCCCGGCCGCGCTGCTGCCCAGCGCGCCCCTGCCCCCAGCCGGCGAGTTTTTTGCCCCCGACGCGCTGGTGCTCGCGCACCTTGAGGCCCACCAGCCACCGGCGGCCACGCTAGCGCCACCCGCTACTAACGATTTGATAAACAGCTTTTTGCGACGCGGAGCACAGGGCACGTCGCGCCGCCGCACCCTGCCGCCCCCGCCCGATGCGGAAGAGGAAGAGCAGCCCGACCTTTCGGGCCCCAGCACCCGCGCCGTGCCCGACCTAGCTTCGGAGAACTTAGCCAAAATCCTGGCTCGCCAAGGCAAACTTGACCGGGCCATCGCAATTTATGAACGCCTGATGGTGAAACACCCGGAAAAATTGGCGTACTTTGCAGCCCAAATTGACTCATTGCGCCCGCAGGCGTAACTTTTACTTTCTTCATGTTCACTGCATTAGTTGTTCTGATTCTGATTGTGTGCCTGTTGCTGGCCCTAGTAGTGCTGGCCCAAAACCCTAAAGGCGGCGGCATCAGCAGCCAGTTTGGCGCGGGCGGCGCGGCCAACCTCATGGGCGTGAAGCGCACCGGCGACCTACTCGAAAAACTCACCTGGGGCTTCGCCATCGGCCTGATTGTACTTTCGCTGGGTAGCCACATGGTTGGCGGCAGCGCGGGCCCGGCCCGCAGCATCAACCAGCAGCGCGCCCAGCAAGTGAAGCTGCCCGCCTCGCCGGCCCCGGCTCCTGCACCGGCTACTACCCCCGCCCCGGCTCCTACGCCCGCTCAGTAGTACTCAACCAACCTTCTGCGTGAAAAGCCAGTGGCTGCCCTCTTTGGGGGCAGCCACTGGCTTTTTTTCTGACTGACCAACGCAGTGCTTGATTCTATGGAGCAGGCTGACCAGCCGCCCTATTGTCGGTGAGCGGCGACGCAGCTGGGTTCGAAATGACCGGTTTTACCGACAAAATCCAAACATTCCTGCCAATCCGCCGCTTGTAGCCGCGCATTCTGTCAGGTTTGGGCGGTTGGCA
>JAKONR010000413.1 GCA_022701825.1 Hymenobacteraceae bacterium
GATTTTGCCGACATTGTGTACGTGGAGGGCCTCAAAAATTACGTCTCCATCCAGACCACCGCTGAGCGGGTAGTAACTCTGCTCAACATCAAAGACCTGGAGGAGCGGCTGCCGGCCCGGCACTTCATGCGGGTGCACAAGTCGTACATCGTGTCGCTAGACAAGATTCGGGCGCTCGACGGCAACCAGATTTTCCTCAAGGGCATGAACACCTTCGTGCCGCTGGGCGACACGTACCGGGCCGCGTTTTTCGAGGCGTTGCAGGTGATGGGGAGTCGGAAGTGAGTTGTGCTAGCGCCTCACCCCCGCCGAGCCTCATCGCTCCCCATAACTAATCAAATTCTCTACCATCCCCTTGAAAATAATGCCGTGAAACGGTAGCACCGAGTACCAGTACAGCCGTCCTAGGAGGCCCTGCGGGCGGTAGGCGGCCAGTTGCTCCAGGGTGTGGGTGCCATCGGCATTGTCTACGATGCGAAACTGGAGCCACGCCTCACCGGGTAGCTTCATTTCGGCATAAAGCAGGAGGCGCCGGGCGGCGCGGTCGGCCACCAGCACGCGCCAGAAATCGAGCGGGTCGCCGGCGCGCAGGCGGCTGGGCGAGCGGCGGCCCCGGCGCAGGCCCACGCCACCCACCAGCTTGTCCAGGAGGCCACGGATGCGCCAGAGCCAGTCGGTTTTGTACCAGCCGCGGTCGCCGCCGATGCGCCAGATATTGTCGAGCACCTCGGCCACGGGGCGCGTAAAGCGGCGTTTTTGGCGGTCGAAAAACATGCCGTGCTTGGGTATCTGGATGGCGTCCATGTAGTTCTGGCGCAGGGTGCCGCTGCTCATGGCGTCGCTCCAGCTGCTCACCACCTCGTTTTGCTCGATGCGCTGGAAGGCCAGCGCCAGCGCGGCCCGGTAGCTCATGCACTGGTGCGGAATGACGCGCCCAATGCTACGTGCCGGGTCGGCCACGGTGTCGTTTTTAAGGCTTTCAACCAGGCTTTGGGCCAGCGAAAACGATGTGCTCGTGACCAGATACAGCCACCACGACGACAGCCGCGGCGTGAGCACCGGCACCGTTATTATCCAGCGCCGGTAGCCACGCTCGGCCGCCAGCCCGAGCAGCATCTCCTTGTAAGTCAGAATGTCCGGCCCACCCACGTCGAAGCTCTGGCCCAGGCACGCCGGGTTGTCAAGTACGGCCGTGAGGTAAAACATCACATCGCGGATGCCCAGCGGCTGGCAGCGCGAATTGAGCCAGCGCGGCGTAATCATCACGGGCAGCTTCTCCACGATGTCGCGGATAATCTCGAACGACGCCGACCCCGAGCCGATAATGATGCTGGCCCGCAGCACCGTCAAGCGCGCCTTTTGGGCCTCGGCCAGCACGTGCTCCACGGCGCTGCGCGAGCGCAGGTGCACGCTCAGGCCCGCATCGTTGGCTATGCCCGAGAGGTAGATGACCTGCCGCGCCTGGGTGCGGTCGAGGTACGCGGTAAAGTGGCGGGCCGACTGCTGCTCCAGCTCAAAAAAATCTTTGTCGCCGCCGCTCATCGAGTGCACCAGGTAGTAGGCCGCGTCGATGTCCAGCGGCAGGTCGGCCAGGGTTTCGGGCTTCAGCAAGTCGCCCTGCGCTACGCGCACTTGCGCGCGCCGGGCCTCGGGCAGGATGTCGGGCAGGCAAAAGCGGCGCGCATCGCGCACCAAGCACACAAGCTCGTGGCCGGCCTCGGCCAGCACGGGTAGCAGGCGCTGGCCAATGTAGCCGGTGGCGCCGGTGAGCAGGATTTTCATGAGCGAAGCCGAAAAGCAAGAGGCGGCCGGGCCAATCGGCTCGGGTAAGCATGGCCAGCCGGCCACCTTCCGAAACGTAAAAACCAGGCCGTAGTTGGCCAGAATATCCACTCCTTCGTGCAAACGGCCTCGGTGAGGTCAGGCGGTCGGCGAGTAACCTATTGCGCGGCCGGTACACCCGCCGCCCCGCCCAGCAGCGGCGCAAGGGCCCTGGCCGCGTGCGTAAACTCGGACGGGATGAGCACGACGGTGGTCGTGTTGTTGTCGATGCCGATTTCCGATAGCATCTGCATCCGGCGCAGCTCCAGCGACATGGGGCTTTTCTCCATTTCGAGCGCGCCCTGCGTCAGCTTGAGGCTGGCCTCCAGCTCGGCCTCGGCCTTGATGATGCGGGCGCGCTTCTCGCGGATGGCCTCGGCCTCGCGGGCCATCGCCCGCTGCATCGATTCAGGGATTTCTACATCCTTGATTTCGACCAGCTCGATTTTGACGCCCCAGGTTTCGGTAGCCGTGTCCACTATTTGCAGCAGCGCGCCATTTATCTGGGCGCGCTCGCGCAGCACTTCATCGAGCTGGTGCTGGCCGATAATGTTGCGCAAGGCCGTGACCGAGAGCTGGTAAACTGCCTTATTAAAATCGGCTACCTTGATAACGGCATCGGCCGGGTTGAGGACCTTAAACCACAGCACCGCGTTGACCTTGATGGTCACGCTGTCTTTAGTAATAGTTTCCTGCTGCTCCAGCTCCACCGTTTTGGTGCGCATGTCGATGGTTTGCTGGCGCTCGATAAAGGGAATGAGCCAGTATAGCCCTGGCCCGCGCGTGCCCACGTAGCGCCCCAGCCGAAACACGATGGCGCGCTGGTATTCCTGCGCAATGCGCAGGCTGGCAAGTAGTAAGACGAGCAGAACGGCGAGAATCGGCAGCAGCATGGCGCGAAGAGATTAAAAAATATACTCACTATATCGCCGCCCGCGCCCCGGCATTACACGGGCAGCTACCGGCCCAGCAACTGCAAGGTTTTAGCATCTGGCTGGCCCTGAAAGAATTTATCCAGCACCGCCTGAAAAACCACATCCGCGCCCGGTACGGCCCCAAATAGCGTCATCGACGACCGCAGTTTCAGGTCATCCGGGCTGCCCATAACGGCGGTGGCATCGCTGCCCGGCAGCGCCAGCAGCGCCCGCGAAATATCAAGCAGCCGTGCGCCCAGCACCGGGTGCGCCAGGTAGGCCGCCGCCTCGGCCGCGTCCGCGATGCCGTAGCGGTGCGCCATCTGGCTGTAGCCCAGGCCCTGCATCTGCGGAAAGATGTACCACATCCAGTGGCTGCGCTTACGGCCGGCCGTTACTTCGGCCAGGGCGGCGGGGTAGTCGGCGCGCTGCGCGTCGAGGAAACGTTGGAGCTGAGACATATGTCAAGAACTGTGGATATGCAAGGGTCTACTCCAGCATTATTAAACCTGGTCGGTGTGCCGCGAAGGGTTGCCAACGAATCGGCTCCGTCATGTAGGAGCGGGCAGATATGAAAATGGTATCAAGGTCGGTTACTTTCCATTTTATTTTTCCGAAAATGGTGCCGCTTATCAGGAAAACGGTATCGTTAGCCGTTCTGATAGCTGGCTCGTAAACAGTGTGATACGGCTCATAGAATGATACGCGGTCAATCAAAAACCAACGCCCTCCGACCTCATCTTTTACCAACTCGCCGATTACTGAAATGAGCGCAAGTACATCCGTCTCAGTGGTGAGCTTACGGATAGCTCGGCCAACCGCTTTCTTCAAGTAAGCAGTAGCGGCTTCCTTGGTGATTTCTGAGAAGTCAAATTTCAAGACCTTGTTCAAATGCTGCCGGTAGTAATCGGCCTGTAAATGAAAGATTTTTGCTTCTTCTAATTCGAGTATACGAATTGGTTGCTAAACGTTTCGCTGATTCTTACCGCCCTACCACCGGCAGCACGGGCGTGCTCTCATGCCCCTGCGCGTCCACGCTCACCACACCGAAAATGTAGTTGTCCTTGCTGATGGGTAGGTCGGCGGTGAGGCCGCTGGCCGCGTAGCGCTGCTGCCACTGCGGGGCGCTGGTTTCGCGCACCAGCACCACGTAGCCGGCGGGCGTGGGGCCGCCTTTGGGGGCCTGCCAGCGCAGCTCGGTGCGGTTGGTGAGCTTGGCGGTGAGGACTTCGACCTTTTGGGGGGCGGCGGGGGCCAGGGCCAGGCTGGCGAGCGTGGCCAGGTTTACCTGGGCGGTGCGGCGCAGGTAGCGGTAGTCCACAAACTCGGGTTTATCGCCGTACTCGATGCCGTTTTCGGTGCGCAGGTCCTGGTGCTGGTGGTTGAAATTCTCGTTGGTTTCGGTGAAGCGCACGGCCGGGTAGCCCTGCTGGTTGAAGGGCGTGTGGTCGCCGCCGCGCAAAAAGCGGTCGGGGCG
>JAKONR010000427.1 GCA_022701825.1 Hymenobacteraceae bacterium
GCAGGCGCGAAAACTTGGTGAGCGAGCGGGCCGCGTCCCAGGCCGGGTGGTAGCGGTACTGCTTGCGGCCGGCCGCGTCGTGGCCCGTCACCTGGAGGTGAAAATTGGCCTGGGGCGCAATCCACACGTCCGTCCAGGCCGGTGGAATCACGAAGCTGTGGATGCGAGCCAGCGTCTTTTCATCCTTGATTGCGTGGCCTTTGGCATCGAAGTAGGCAAACTCGCCTTTGCCCGCGCCCGCCTCGCGGCGCAGGCCGGGGCCGTGGTCGGTGGCGTAGCGCAGGCCCGCCAGTTCGGCTTGGCGGGCGGGGTCTTTATAAAGCTCGTGCGCGGCGAGGTCGGCCACGGGCGGTAGGTTTTTCTTACGGGTTTTGGGGCGGGGCGCGGGGTGGGCGGCGGTGGACATAGCGCAGGAAAAGAATCAGTAGTCGCCTACCCAACGTGGAATTTACCTACGCAGTTTAGCCCGAGCGTGCCGTAGCGCGAAGGTCAGCTTCGCGAACGCTGGAACGGCCCGTGTCGGACCTCTCCCGCGCGCACAAGCATAACCTACACCTAATGAATACATCACACCAAGCCTGGACCTTTGGGACGAGCTTTTTTTCCACTTTACCTGGCTGGGATATGCTGTTTTCAAACCTCACTGCCGGCCTGCGCCGCGCCCGGCGCGCCCTGCTTTATAGCCTGGGCCAGGCCACCTTCTGGAGCGTGGCCAGCTTTTCGCGCAAGGGCTGGCTGGGCTCGGTATTTCGGGCCGGCACGCCGGGGCCGCTGCTGGCCCCCGAAGGCCCTGCCACACACCCGCGCCGGGCGGCCCGGCCGCGCCCCGGCTACCGCATTTCGCCCCGCCTGGCATGAGTACGGCTCCTAATCTCCCGGCCGAAGCGCCGCCCACCAGCGCCGGCAAGCCGCGCCGCGCCCGCAAGCGCCGCGTGCAGGTGGCCGTGATAAGCGACGTGCACTTAGGTACTTATGGCTGCCACGCGCAGGAGCTGCTGCGCTACCTCAAGAGCATTCGGCCGGCGGTACTGGTGCTGAATGGCGACATTCTGGACATCTGGCAGTTTTCGAAAAACTACTGGCCGCCCGCTCACATGCGCGTGCTGCGCTACCTGGCCGGCCTGGCCGCCAAGGGCACCCAGATTCACTACCTCACTGGCAACCACGATGAGCTGCTGCGCAAATTCGCGGGGCTGGAAATCGGCCATTTTCAGCTCGATAACAAGCTGGTGCTCGACCTGCCGCACGGCCGCACCTGGCTGTTTCACGGCGACGTGTTCGACGTGACCATGCAGCACTCGCGCTGGCTGGCCAAGCTCGGCGGGCACGGCTACGACTTGCTCATCGTGCTCAACCGGCTCGTCAATTTTGGCCTAGCCAAGCTGGGCCGGCCGCGCGTGGCCTTCTCGAAAATGGTGAAGGAGAAGGTCAAAACCGCCGTGGCGGCCATCAACACCTTCGAAACCACGGCCGTAACCATCGCCGCCGACCGGGGCTACCGCTACGTGGCCTGCGGCCACATTCACCAGCCCGAAATCAAGGAAATCGCCACCGACAAAGGCCCCGTCACCTACCTCAACTCGGGCGACTGGGTCGAAAACCTAACGGCCCTGGAGTACACCGCGCAGGCCGGCTGGCAGCTCTACCACTACCACGCCGACCCGCGCATGGCCCACGCCGCCGCGCCGCCCGATGCCACCGACCACGCCGCCGACGCCGACCCGGCTACGCTGCTTCAGCGACTACTGGCCGAGCTTACGGCGGCGTAATCTACAGTAATACGCCGCCCTGGCGTGGGCACCTCACCCCCCAGCCCCCTCTCCAAAAAAGAGGGGGAGACTGACGCCTTTTTGACGCAAGCAAATGTCCGCTGGCGGTCGGCTCCCCCTCTTTTTTGGAGAGGGGGCCGGGGGGTGAGGTGCCCACGCCAGGGCGGCACTCGTTTAAGTACCAGATTTTAATGCGCTTACTATACGCTATCCAGGGCACTGGCAACGGGCACCTGAGCCGGGCCCTCGACATTGTGCCGCTGCTACAACGCCGTTGCGACCAACTCGACATCCTGGTGAGCGGCTCGGCCGCCGAGCTGCCGCTGCCGTTCGCGGTGAAATACCGCGTGCCGGGCATGGGCTTTTTGTTCGGCAAAAAGGGCGGCATCAATTTCGCCAAGACCTTCTGGCAATTTAACTCAGCCACGTTTCTGCGCGATATTCATCAGCTGCCGGTGGCTAGCTATGACTTAGTTATCAACGACTTTGAGCCCGTGAGCAGCTGGGCCTGCCAGCGGCGCGGGGTGCCCTGCGTGGCCCTCAGCCACCAAAGCGCCGTGCTGCACCCCGCCGCCCCGCGCCCCAAACGCCCCGACCCGGCCGGGCGGGCCGTGCTGCGGCACTACGCGCCCAGCACAGCGCAGTACGGCTTTCATTTTCAAGAATATGCGCTCGGCATTGCCACGCCGGTCATCCGGCAGCAGGTGCGCGAGCTGACGCCCACCAACGAGGGCCACTACACGGTGTATCTGCCCGCTTTTGCCGAAGAGCTGCTAGTCAAGCACCTGCGCTACCTCAGCAGCACTACGCGCTGGGAGGTTTTCAGCAAGCACAGCACCCGGCCCGCCCAGCACGGCAACGTGCGCGTGTGGCCCGTGAGCGGCCCGGCCTTTCTGGACAGCCTGCGCCGGGCGGCGGGCGTGCTCTGCGGCGCGGGCTTCGAGACGCCCGCCGAGGCCCTGCACCTGGGCAAAAAGCTGCTGGTAGTGCCCATGAAGCAGCAGTACGAGCAGCAGTGCAACGCCGCCGCCCTGGCCCACATGGGCGTGCCCGTCATCCGCGGCTTCAAGCCTAAGCACTTGGCCGTGCTCGACCACTGGCTGCACCAAGGCCAGCCGGTGCCCGTGAATTACCCCGACCAGACGGCCGCTATTCTGGACCGATTGCTGCATGAGCAGTTGCCAAGCTTGCAGCGGGTCGGCGCGGCTACGGCCGTTGCCGGGCGTTAGTAAAAACGTCTGTTATTGCGAGCGCAGCGAAGCAATCGCATCAGGACGAGCGGCTCGGGTGCGATTGCTTC
>JAKONR010000437.1 GCA_022701825.1 Hymenobacteraceae bacterium
TACCAGGCCGGCCACGTCGCAGCGGTAGCCGTCGAGGTCGGCCTCGCGCACCCAGTAGCAAAGGGCCTCGGTCATGTACTGGCGCAGCTCGCGGCTGCGGTAGTCGAAGGCAACTACGTCGGTCCAATCGGCCACGGGCGGCACCAGCTCGCCGGCCGCGTCGTGCTGGTACCAGTCGGGGTGCTCGGCGATGAGGGCATTGTCGCGGCTGGTGTGGTTGGCTACCCAGTCGAGAATTACCTTTAGCCCCAGGCCGTGGGCCGTTTGCACGAGGTGCTGGAGGTCAGCAAGCGTGCCAAATTCGGGGTTCACGCCGAAGTAGTCCTGCACCGCGTAGGGCGAGCCCAGCGAGCCTTTGCGCCCCACCTGCCCAATGGGGTGAATCGGCATCAGCCACACAATGACGACGCCCATGCGGGCCAGGCGCGGCAGGTGCGCCTCGAAGGCCCGAAAGGTGCCTTCGGGCGTGTAGTTGCGCACGTTTACTTCGTAGATGGTGGCATTGGCGGCCCACTCGGGGTGGGCCACGGTAAAGCGGTCGGCGTGCGGGTGTTGGTCAGTCATAAACAAGTAGCGCGGACTCTGCGAGTCCGCGCCTGGAATGGTTCGGATATTTTCTTACGGCCGGCGGCGGCTGGTCGTTATCATCGCGGGGGGTTGCCGGCGGGGGCACCTGGGCTACCGGGCTACCAGCACGCGCCAACCGTGGGCGGGTACGTGCAGCCACGGTCCGGGCGCTTTAAAATCAGTTTCGGCAAATGGGTCTTCATAAGCGACTACGCCCCTCGGATGCGTAAACGTTTGTTTTTTCGCGCTAAGATTAGCTAGTACTAGCACCCACTGCTTGCCATCGGCCGTGGCGCGCTCGAAGGCGAAGCAGCCCGTGGGCGCGGGTAGGATGCTGAACTTGGCGCAGGCGTCGCCATTGCGCAGCGCGGGGCTGCTCTTCTTGAGCTGCAATAGCGTGGTATAAAACTTCTCCCGCGCGTAGCCACCCCACTGTATCGTGTCCTTGTCAAAAAAGCGCAGTTTTTTGGTCGAAGCCGCCTCTTGCCCGCTGTACACCAGCGGAATACCGGGCAGCAAGGTCGTGAGCACGGCCATCGCCTGGGCGTCCGGGCCGAGGCGCACGTCCTCGGGGTTGTCCCAGCTGTTGACGTCGTGCGAGCTGGTGAAATTCATCAGGTACACGCCCTTCGGGTACATTTTGCGCTCGGCGGCAAAGTAGCCGGGCAGCGCCGCCACCGGCTTTTTGCCCTGCGCGATGCTGTCCAGCAGGTAGTGCAGCCTGAGGGCGTAGGTGGCGTCGAAGGCCTTTTCGAGCAGGTGCGTGTGCGGCGTGAAGGTGCCTTTGGGCAGGAAGGGCGGGTCGTGCAATTCGTCCCACTCGGCGAGCATGAACACGGGCTTTATTTTCTCCAGCTCGGCCCGCGTGGCGTTCCAAAAATCGGTGGGCACCAGCCCCGCCACGTCGCAGCGGAAGCCGTCGAAGCCGGCTTCTTGCACCCAAAAAGCCATACTTTCGGCCATGTACCGGCGCAGGCCGGGCAGGTCATAGTCGAGGTCGATGACATCCTGCCAGTCGGTCACGGGCGGCTGAAACTGGCCTTTCGCGTTGTGAGTAAACCAGTCGGGATGCTCCTGGCTCAGCTTACTGTCCCAGCTGGTATGGTTGGCCACCCAGTCGAGAATGACGTGCATTCCGAGCCGGTGCGCCTCGCCGATAAAATGCTGCAAATCGGCCATCGTGCCAAACTCCGGGTTCACGCTGCGGTAGTCGCGGAGCGAGTATTGGCTGCCGAGCTTACCCTTGCGCTTCTCCACGCCGATGGGCTGCACCGGCATCAGCCACAGGATGCCGACGCCCATTCTCTGGAGGCGCGGCAGCTGCTTTTCGGCCGCCCGAAAGGTGCCTTCGGGCGTGTACTGGCGCACGTTTACCTGGTAGAGGCTGGCATTGGTGGCCCAGGCCGGGTGCCGGATGGTGAACGGCGCGGGCGGCCGGCAAGCGGCCAAAATGCTGGTGCCGACCGAGGCGCTAGGTACTTGCCCAGTTTGCCGTCGCGACCCGGTATCGGTGCTGTCGCTAGAGCAAGCCCCCAAAAGCAGGGTGCCCGTCAGCCATAGATTGGAGGTGGAAAGATTCATGCCGCAACTTACATTCATAAGGACTGGCTGGTCAGCCAATAGCAGCTAATCAGTGTCTTCCAACTCAAAAAACTGTTCTACAGGCTTGCCAAATACCCGCGCCAGCTTAAGGGCCAGCACCGTGGAAGGCACGTATTTGCCGGCCTCCATGGCATTAATAGTCTGGCGGCTCACGCCGATGCGGCGGGCCAGCTCGTCTTGCGTCAGGCGCAGGATGGCGCGCTCCACGCGCAGGCTATTTTTCATCGGGCAGGCCGTGGGCCGAAAGGCGTACTACCAACTCAAACCGCAGCAAAAACAGCAGTAGCGGCGCAAACATGGCATAGGTCATGACGGTGAAAAACCAGCCCCCACTCACCACGATAAAAGCCAGCGCCAGCAGCGTACAGTACACATACAAGGCCCACAGCAGCGAATCGAGCCGAATTTGGCTGATGTACTCGTCTTCGTGGCGCTCGCGCGAGCAGGCGGCCAGCAAGCCGCCGATGATGAGCAGCACGGCGTATAAGTCAGTGTTTTCGCGGGGCGAAAGCTCGACGGGCTGGTTGGCCGGCACTGGGTCATTGATGAGCGAGGGCAGTCCCGGTAGCAGGGGCGGCAACTGATACGTATTCGTCATGTGTAAAATGCCTAGCGTGGCCGACACGACCACCAGCACCCAACCTACCCACTTAAAGCGATGTGGAAATAAATAGCGCGTCAGCATACAGCGTTGTGGAAAGCTCGCGGCTATCGAGCCTGTTTCGACCACCGTCTTTCCAAAGGCAAATATATAAGTAAGCTTTACTTTATGTAAAGCTTGTTTTACATAAAGTAAAAAATAGTTAGCTATTACTGGCCGGATTTTTTGCTTCGTACCACACGCAAGCCGTGCCGCCTTCGGTGAACGTATTGCCTTCCCGCAAGCCAATTTTGGCTAGAATGCGGCGCGAGCCAATGTTTTCCGTATCGGCGTAGGCGCAAATGCGGGGCAGGCTCAGCGTCTCAAACCCGGTTTTTAGCCACGCTCGCGCGGCCTCGTAGCCGTAGCCCTGCCCCCAGTAGCGTGGCATGAAGCGGTAGCCCAGGTCGTGAAAATCGCGCTGGCCGTTGATGGGGCCAGCCACCAGTTTCAGGCCCGCCCAGCCCATAAACTCGCCGGTAGCGCGCAGCGCCACCGCCCAGCGCCCGATGCCGTGGGCCGCGTATTGGGCCTGAATAAAGCGGATGGTGGCCTCGCTGTCGGCGAGGCTGGCCGGGCGCGGCCCGCCAATGCCGCCCAGGTAGCGGTGCACGGCCGGGTCGCTGTCCAGCTCCCACATGCCGGGGGCGTCGGCCAGCCGCAGCGGGCGCAGCAGCAGGCGCTCGGTGTTGATGTCGTGCATAAAAAGGAAGAAAAAGCAACGTGGCAAAATAGCGGTGACCGGCCGGCGCGCCGGGGCGCTGCCTACGGCGGAGGGCGCCTGGCGCGGGCCGGGGCACGGGCTGGCGCGGTATAGTCCGCGCCGCTCTTCGCTTATTAAATCCGCTGGTTCGCGGTACGGAAAATGGGGTTGAACGAGAAACGAAGAAAGCGGGCTGGGGCGAAAATTACCTTTGTAATGTTATATCAAGGTACTGACTACCAGTGCAAGATTGAATGGAGAAAGAGGAGTTTGTTTGGCCGGTTATCCGACGGCAGCAGGCAAAAAACTTCACCTTCTCCCCACCCCTACTCTTTCCGCAAAATACTAAGCTAAACTAGTTATGGCTACCTCTTTTCGCTCCTTTCTGCTTTTGCTCGCCACGCTGAGCGGCACCGCGGCCCTGGCCCAAACGCCCACCCTGGAATTTGCCCCCGGCGCGGGCAACCCCACGGCCAACGGCCCCACGGCGGCCAGCCAGCTGATTACTTTCCAAAACAACGCCACCAACCCGGCCACCAACGCGATGACGGCCTATTCGCCGGAAGTTACTACTACGTTCGCGCTCAGCAACCAGCAGTTTACGCTGCCCACCAGCCGCATAGCCAGCGGGGCCGGCGTGGCCTTCGGCTCGGGCCTGTCTACTACCAGCGGCACGGCCCCGGCCTTCGCGCTGTTTCCGCTGCTCAATGCCGTGGGTGGCTCCAGCAACGCCAACTATACCTCGGCCAGCGGCGTGGCCGGCGGCATCGACGTGGCGGCTAATAGCGGCATTGAAGTGTTTACCTCGGTCGAGCCGCTGCCCGCCACCCTGCCTGCCAACACGGCCCGCTACCAATACGCCGACCTGACGCTCACCTTCAACCGGGCCGTGGTGAACCCGGTCGTGCACCTCACCGGCCTGGGCGGCTCGTTCACTACGGGCGGCGCCAAAACGGGCTACACCACCGAGCTGGACCTGCTGA
>JAKONR010000416.1 GCA_022701825.1 Hymenobacteraceae bacterium
GCCGAAGACCCGCAAAACAACTTCCTGCCCGACATCGGCCGCCTCGCCACCTACGTGCGCCCCCAGGGCCCCGGCGTGCGCGTGGACGACGGCTTCGAGCAGGGCATGGACATTCCGATTTACTACGACCCCATGATTGCCAAGCTGGTGGCCTACGGCGCTACCCGCCAAGAAGCTATCGACCGCATGCTGCGCGCCATCGCCGAATACCAGATTACGGGCATCGAAACCACGCTGCCCTTCGGCACTTTCGTACTCAAGCACCCGGCGTTCGTGAGCGGCAATTTTGACACGAATTTCATCCGCGACCACTTCAACCCCAGCGTATTAGCCCCCGGTCTGCCCGATGAAGGTTCCGCGCAGGTAGCCGCCGCCCTGGTAGCCATGCTGCTGAGTGAGAAGAAACCCACTGCCCCAGTGGCGGCCGGGGAAGCGGTGGAAACCGTGGCGTCGGGGTGGCGACGGAACCGGCTGGGCGTGCGGTAGGCCATCTATTGTACACGAGCCGGCTTGCACTCCGCAAACCGGCTCGTGCACTACCCTACGTAGTATTATAGCAGTTTCGATATAGGCGCGGTTGTAGCGCGAACTACAAAGCTCGCGCTACAACCGCGCCTATATAACTGACGCTGAAACTACTCTAGGTAGCAGCTGCCCGCAGTTGCCACCACCTTCGGATTTTGGAAGTGGAACCTTAAAGGTAGCTGGCCCACAACCCAGCTGCGGCACTTTCACCGGAGCACGCTCTACTTTCGTAGCTCCCGCAACCTAGCCCTCCACATGACGCTGCTCATCATCTTGCTGGCGGTGCTGGCGCTCATCGTACTCATTAGCTGGGGCAAGGTGAATACGTTCCTGGCGTTTTTGCTGGTGACGCTGCCCACGGGCTTTGCCCTGGGCCTGCCCACGGCGCAGGTGCTGGCCGCCGTGCAAAAGGGCCTCGGCGATACGCTGGGCTCGGTGGCGCTGGTAGTGGTGCTCGGGGCCATGCTCGGCAAGCTGGTGGCCGACAGCGGCGCGGCCCAGCAAATTGCCGGCACGCTACTAGGCGCGCTGGGCACCAAAAACATTCAGTGGACGCTACTGGTCACGGGCTTTATCGTGGGCATTCCACTGTTTTACAACGTGGGCTTTCTGCTGGTGCTACCGCTGATATTCGCGGTGGTGCACCAGTACCGGCTGCCGGCGGTGTGGGTGGGGCTACCCATGCTGGCGGCGCTGTCGGTGCTGCACGGTTTTTTGCCGCCGCACCCCGCGCCCACGGCGCTGGTGGTGCAGTTTCACGCCGACATGGGGCGCACGTTTGGCTACGGGCTGCTGGTGGCGGTACCGGCTATTTTGCTGGCCGGGCCGGTGTATGCCCGCACGTTGCGCGGCCTGGTATCGCCGCCGCTGGCGAGCTTCGCCGCCGCGCCGCAGCCTGCTGCGCCGCTGCCGGGGCGGCTCAATAGCTTTCTGTCGTCGCTGCTGCCGGTACTGGTGCTGGGGGGCGTGCTACTGCTGCGGGCGGCCCTGCCGGCCGGGGGGCCGCTGGCCCCGGCGCTGGCCCCGGCGCTGGCCTTTCTGGCCGACCCGGGCGTGGTGATGCTGCTATCGGTGGTAGTGGCTACGCTCAGCCTCGGGCTGGCGCAGGGCAAAGGCCGGGGCGAAGTGATGGAAACCTACGCCGCCGCCGTGCGCGACGTGGCCCCCATTCTACTCATCATCGGCGGGGCAGGCGCGCTCAAGGAAGTGCTGCTGGCCAGCGGGGCGAGCGCCGACATCGCGGCGGGCCTGCGGGGCACCGGGCTGCCGCCGCTGGTGCTGGGGTGGCTCATTGCGGGCATCATCCGGGTGTGCCTGGGCTCGGCCACAGTAGCAGGCCTCACGGCGGCCGGCGTGATGCTGCCCACGCTGGCCCACTCGCCCGCCGACCCCAACCTGATGGTGCTGGCCATTGGGGCGGGCAGCCTGCTGTTTTCGCACGTCAACGACGGCGGTTTCTGGCTGTTCAAGGAGTATTTCAACCTGTCGGTACGCGACACGCTACGCTCGTGGTCGATGATGGAAACCATCGTGTCGGTGGTGGGGCTGGCGGGCGTGCTGCTGCTCGATTGGGTTCTGCCGCTGCTGGGGCTGCGGTAGCGGCGGCGGGGGCCGCTACCCGCCCGCGCCGGGCAGGGCGGGGCGGCAGCTTTAATTTTGTAGTCAACTTTCTTTTATTGCGCAAGCCCGGCGTTGCTGCCGGGCCCGCCACTTCTTGCCCGCATGCTCGACCAGGTTCGCCAGTTTATTGAAGAACACCAGCTTTTTACCATCCCTACCGATACCGTGTTGGTAGCCGTGAGCGGCGGGCTCGACTCGGTAGTGCTGCTCGACGTGCTGCACCGCCTGGGCGTGCCGATGGCGGTGGCGCACTGCCACTTCGGGCTGCGCGGCGAGGAGGCCGACGCCGACGAGCAGTTTGTGCGCAAGCTGGCCAAGCAGTACGCCGCGCCCTACTTCGCGGAGTTTTTCCAGACGAAGGCCTTCGCCGAGCAGGAGCACATTTCGACCCAAATGGCCGCCCGGCTGCTGCGCTACCGCTGGTTTGAGGCAGTGCGCGCGCGCGAGGGGCTGGCCGTGATTGCCACGGCCCACCACCAGCGCGATGCCGCCGAAACCATGCTGCTCAACCTCACCCACGGCACCGGGCTGGCGGGGCTGCACGGCATTCAGGCCAAGAACGGCCCCGTGGTGCGCCCGCTGCTGCCCTGCGCCAAAGACGACCTCTACGACTACGTGGCCGAAAACCGCCTCATCTGGCGCGAAGACGCTAGCAACGACAGTCCTGTGTACCAGCGCAACCGCCTG
>JAKONR010000454.1 GCA_022701825.1 Hymenobacteraceae bacterium
GGCACCGGCACCAGTCAGACTATCCAAACCGGCTTTTTGCTGCCCAAAAAACTGCTCGGCCCCAAGGTGCGCATCCAGCCCTACGCCGACTACATCCACGGCCGCTACGACGGCCTGCGCACCGGCGAGGGCAACATCCGCGACGTGCACGTGTTCGACGGCGGCGTGAACGTGCTGCTCGACGGCCACCAAGCCAAAATCACGCTCAACTACCGCGCCCGGCCCGATTTCACCGACGTCAACAACGTGCAGTACCGGCCCGAAATCACGACGCAGCTTCAGGTAATCTTATAATCCGCGAGGATGGGAAACGCACTACGGTGCGTGGGCTGGAAGGTCCAACTATACAAAACCCCGGCCTTTTGGGCCGGGGTTTTGTGCGTTTATGCTAAAGAGAAACCGCCGCGCTAGCTCGGGAAGTCGGCGCCATTGCCGATGTAGGCGTACTGCTCTACTTCCTTGGTGATGGTGGCAAACTTGTCGAGCGCGCCCTTCACGGCCGCCTTGCCCAGGGGCAGGTGCAGCGGCGGGTTGTCCATCCGCACCAGGTCAAACATGGCCTGCGCGGCGCGCTCGGGGTCGCCGGGCTGCTGCCCGCTGTAGCCCTGAATGTCGGCCATGTTCTTGCCCGCCGTGGGGCGGTAGTCTTCGATGGCCGGCTCCGTAAACGTGGCCGAGCGCCCCGCCCAATCGGTGCGGAAGCCGCTGGGCTCCACGTTGGTGACGTGGATGCCGAGCGGCGCTACCTGCTGGGCCAGGCTCTCGCCGATGCCTTCGAGCGCGAATTTCGAGCCGTTATAAATGCCCACGCCGGGGAAGGCGCGCAGCCCGCCGATGCTGGTAATGTTGAGCACGTGGCCACTTTTGCGCTCGCGCAGGTGCGGCAGCACGGCGCGCAGCACCCGCAGCGGCCCAAATACGTTGATGTCGAACTGCCGCTGCACCTCAGCATCCGACACTTCTTCGATGGGGCCCATCGAGCCGTAGCCCGCGTTGTTCACCACCACATCCACGTAGCCCAGGGCCGCGATGGCGTCGGCCACGGCCTGTTTCACGGCGGCTTCGTCGGCCACGTCGGCCACTAGGCCCACGCCGTTTTCGCCGGCTTTTTGGGAGAACGCGTCGGCCTGCTCCTGCTGGCGAAAGGTGGCGGCTACTTTGTCGCCCTTGGCGAGGGCCAGTTCGGCCAGGTGCTTACCAAAACCGGTGCTTACGCCGGTAATAAACCAATTTTTAGTCATGACAAAAGGAATGCGGCGGCATTAGAAAGGGAGCCGATGCTAACGGATAACCGCAGTAGAAGTTTGCATCTTGGGCGTGTTGCTACCGGCGCCTTGGGCCTCGAAAACGACCGGGCGAGTGAAGGCACGATGAAGCTTTGGGACTGCGTTACAACAGTTTTTCAGGTTTAAGTCCAACGTAGATTAGCAGCAGCTAGTCAGGCTGTTCACACAGTGTTTCCCACCTTTTGGCGAGCGAGACGGGCCATCCGGCGACTTCTTGGCGAAAGCAGCGGGCGACACTGAAAATAGCGGGTAGCTACGGTGTAATTTTGCAGCAGGCAATCAGGAAAAATCCCTGGTAGCGCAGCCCCAACCGGCCCGCGCTAGTATTAAAGGGGATTGGCCTTGGTTGTTCTAGAAACAGGAAAAGGAAAAGTTGGATTGCCCACTCTCTCTTAGGGGTGGGTAATTTTATGTCCAATAAGTTCGTAATCAGTACGTAAGGCCGCGCCTGGCCGTCGCCAAAAAGGCCTGCCTGTGCCTTCAAAAACATACTAGCACAACTTTCCTTGTGCTAATTTTTGAACCCGTTGTACCAGCACAATAGGTTTTAGGACGTTCCGAGGCGCTTTTTGGTGAGTTTAGTCGGTATGTGTTCCATCGGCTTGTCGGGCCACGGGTGCCTGGGGTAGCGCCCTTTCAGGTCTTTGCGCACCTCAAAATAACCTTTCTCCCAGAAGCTGCGCAAGTCGCGCGTGACCTGCGCCGGCCGTCCGCCCGGCGACAGCAAATGCAGCAGCAGCGGCACGCGCCCGCCCGCCACGGCCGGCGTTTCGGTGAGGCCAAATAATTCTTGCAGCTTCACCGCCAGCACCGGCGCGGTGGGGTCGGCGTAGTCGAGCGTGACGTGCGAGCCGCTGGGCACTTCCAGCGCGGCCGGGGCCAGGCGGTCGAGTTCTTGGCGCTGCGCCCAGCCGCCCGGCAGCCGGGCCAGCAGCGCCTCCGTGAGGTCGAAGCGCTGCACCTGCTCCAGGCTTTTGAGGCCCGCCAGGTGCGGCCCTAGCCAGGCAGGCAAGTCGGCCAGCAGGGCCTCATCGTCGAAAGCCGGCCACTGCTCGCCGCCGATGAGCTGGTGCAGAAAAGTCAGCCGCTGCCGGAGTTGCTGCGCGCCGTCGGTCCAGTTCAATTTAGCTAGCCCGGCCTCCTGCAAATAGCCCAGCAGCGCCTGCGCCACCAGCGCCGCGGCGGGCTGGCCGATGGGGCTTTCGGAGAGCAGCAGCGCGCCCAGGCGGCGCGCACGGCGGCCGGCTACGCGCCCGGCGGCGGGGTCGTAGCGCACCTCCTCGGTAGTCGTTATTTGCTCCGCAAAAGCCGTTTCTAGCTCGTCCTTATCGAGTGGCGCGGCCAGCGTGGCGCGGGGCGCGGCGGCCGTGCCCGCCAGGTAGGCCACCGCAAAAAACTGCGCCTGCGGGTCCACGTCCTCGGTTTTGAGGCTCACGCGCTGGCCGGTCACGAGGCGCAGGCGGTCGGGGGCTTCGCGCTGGGCCAGCCGGTCGGGGTA
>JAKONR010000488.1 GCA_022701825.1 Hymenobacteraceae bacterium
CCAGCAGCCGCAGCCCCAGGTGGATGGCCGCCGTGCCCGAGGTCAGCGCCACGGCGTGCGCCACGCCCGTGAAGGCGCACAGGTCGGCCTCGAAGCCCGTGAGGTTAGGGCCGGTGGGCGCTACCCAGTTGTCTTCTACCGCTTTGTGTAAATAATTTAATTCGTGGCGGCCCAAATGCGGCGGCGAAAGATAAATACGGTCCAAGGGGGATACGAATAGTGGGTAGAGAGTTGCGCCTGTCATTGCTTCGCTACGCTCGCAATGACAGGCATTGTTTTAGCTTTTACCAGCCAATTCCCTGGCCGGAACGCCCACCGCCGTGACGCCGGCCGGCAAGTCGCGCACCACCACCGCGCCCGCCCCGATGGTAGCGCCCGCCCCCACTTGCACGGCATGGATAACGGTGGCATTGGTGCCTAGGTACGTGCCCGCGCCCAACTGCGCCGCCCCGCCGATATTGACGTGCGGCATCAGCGAGCAGAAGTCTTCCAGCACCGCATCGTGTCCCACGGTGCAGCCCAGGTTCAGCAGCACGAAGCGGCCCAGCGTGATGTCGCAAGTCAGAATGCAGCCCTGCTGAATAATGCATCCCTCACCGAAGTTAATACGCTGATAAGCCGCCCGCCCCACACCTGGATGCACCAGTGCCGGAAACGACAGCTGCTGCGATGTGAGCCGGGCCACCACCGCCGCCCGGTTATGACTACTACCCACGGCTACGGCCACGGCCAGCGGCTCGGTAGTAGCGTTGAGGTCGGCGCTGGTGCCCAGGTAGGGCAGGCCCGCGATGGTGGGCGCGGTGGGCGGCTGGTCGTCGTAAAAGCCGCGCACGTCCCAGTTGGCCCCGGCCTCGTTTAGCTGGCGCAGCAGCACTAGCACCTCGCGGCCCAGGCCCCCGGCCCCCAAAATGCCGATGGGGCGGGTGGGGGTGGGGCCGTCGGCGGCGTAGTCGGGAAAGAAAATCTCGGTCATAAAAAAGCAGCGCGCCGAGCCCGGCGCGCTGCTACTGGCAAGGTAAAGCCAGGGGCTTACACCACGAGTATCGTTTCGCCGTGCTGGCTGGTATCGAGGCCGTGGGCCTCATTTTCAGCATTTACCCGGATGGGCACTATCAGGTTCGTAACCTGGTAGAGCAGCCACGAGCCCCCAAAGGTAAACGCCCCCACGAGGAGCAGCGTGAGCAGGTGCATGAGCAGCAGATGCGGCCCGCCGCCCGTGAAAAGGCCGCCCTTTTGGGCAAAGAGCGCCGTGGCCAGCATCCCCACGATGCCGCCCACGCCGTGGCACGGAAATACGTCGAGCGTATCGTCGAGCGTCGTGCGGTTTTTCACGCTCACGGCCGCGAAGCTCACGCCCGAGGCCAAAATGCCGATGGCCAACGCTGGCCCGTAGGCCACTAGGCCCGCCGCTGGCGTAATGGCCACCAGCCCCACCACGGCCCCGATGGCCGCGCCCATGGCCGAAGGCCGCTCGCCGCGGGCCGACTCCAGCAGCATCCACGTGAGCATGGCGGCTGCCGAAGCCAGGTGCGTATTAAAGAACGCCTGCACCGCCGTGGTGTTGGCCCCGAAGGCCGAGCCGGCATTGAAGCCAAACCAGCCAAACCATAGCAGGCCGGTGCCCAGGATGACGAAGGGCACGTTTACCGGCACGTGGGCGTGGCCGTCGAGGTGCACGCGGCGGCGGCCGATGGCCATGGCACCCGCCAGCGCCGCGAAGCCCGCCGAAATATGCACCACCGTGCCGCCCGCGAAGTCGAGCACGCCCCACTGCGCCAAAAAGCCGTCGGGGTGCCAGGCCCAGTGCGCCAAGGGGCAGTAAATGAGTAGGCTAAAGAGGCAGATAAAAATGAGGTAGCCCCAAAACCGGATGCGCTCGGCGAAGCCGCCGCTAATGAGCGCCGGCGTGATAATGGCAAACTTGAGCTGAAACGCCGCGAACAGCACCAGCGGCATGGTCGGCCCCAGGCGCGGGTGCGGCGCGGTGCCCACGTTGTTGAACATAAAGAACGTGCGCGGGTCGCCAATCACGCCCCCGATGTCGTCGCCAAAAGCCAGCGAAAAGCCCACGACGTACCACAGTACCGAAATAATACCCAGCGCAATAAAGCTCTGGAGCATGGTCGAAATAACGTTGCCCCGGCTCACCATGCCACCATAGAAAAACGCCAGACCCGGCGTCATAAACAGCACTAGCCCCGAAGCCGTGAGCATCCAGGCCAGGTCGGCGGGCTGAAAGGCGTTGGGGGCCGCTTCGGGATGGTTTTGAGGAATAAAGGCAGCCAAGCCCGCCAGCACCAGCAACAGCAGTAGGGATAAACGAGCTAAAAGGATTTTTCGCGGCATGAGTACAGTTTTTAGCAAAATAACCTACGCGAAGATAGGGGGTAGCTGCTTTTTGCTACTACTAATTGAGCAATGCCATCTAGATTATGGGGGTAAGTCTTCAATGTAGAATTTTATGAAATCAATTAGCTGCCTGCGATAGTCGCGATGAAAAGGGTTGGCTGCGGTGAGCTATCGGCAGCCGAACGAGGCTGTTGGTAAAAGAGTAAAAAATAGAATTATTCCGTGTGAGTTGGTGAGTTGTCCGAAAGGTTACCGGATGGCTGGCAGCGTCCCGGTGGCGGGCCTAAAAGTATGTAATCACTCACCGGTTTTTCACTAGGCGTAAGCTCGGCGCATAAAAAAATAGCGTGGTTTTACCTATCGGTACCGATTGTGCAATCGATGCCGGTAGGAGAAGCGGCAGATGAGCAGCATCAAGACAATTCTGGAGCATTGCGTTGGCTAACGTCATAAGCTAACATTGGCTGAAAATTCACCCGCGCAGACTATATGGCGAGGTTTTACAAGCAATGAGCCAGTTGGTTAAGTATGTTCGCTAAAATTGAATTATAGGTTCATTGGCTTCTGCTATTACCCTAGTGTTAGCTGCCTGTCGGCCGCAGCTTACCGCAGTAGGGCGGAGGTAGGCAGCGGCAATGAGCGCGGCGGTTCAAGGTTTTAGGCCCGTAGCGGCCCTTAGTGCATCAATTTACTTTTTCTTTTCCCACCCATTTCTCCACTTATGAGGCATTTTACACGCCTGCTATCCGGGCTAGTGCTCGGGCTGAGCACTCACACGCTGCACGCCCAAACCGTGGCCACGACGGTGCAGGCCGAAACGGGCACCCTGGGGGCCGACTGGCGCACCGCCACCAGCGCCGGCGTCACGTATGTGACTATCACTCCGTCGGCTACGCTCAGCGGCACGGCGCCGGGCTCGGCCGCCCGGGTTGCCAGCTACTCGGTTACGTTTCCGGCGGCGGGCACCTACGACCTGTACGCCCGCATCCTGGTGGGACCGGGCGGCTTTAACGACGACAGCTTTTTCTACGGCAGCGGCTTCGGTACCCAGCCGCCCACCACCGATGCCAACTGGATTACGGTCAATGGCTTAAGCTCGTCGAGCTACACCGCCGCCACCGATATTGTGCAGGGCGCTGGCGCGGCCGGCAACCAGGTCTGGAAATGGATTAATCTTTCGAAGCTGGGCCTGGCGGGCAGCGGCAGCGAACCGGCCGTCACGTTTGTGGTGCCCGCCGGCGGCCTCACCCAAACCTTCCAGATTGGGGCCCGGGAAGACGGCTTGCAGTTCGATAAGTTTGCCTTCGGCCCTACCAATGAGTACTATACAGTAGCCAACCTCGACAATGGGCAGGCGGGCTCCGTGACGCCGCCGCCCGCGCCCTACGTGCCCACGGGGCCGCCCATGGCCACCGGCAAATCGAAGTTTTTGGGCGGCATTTGGAGCCCTTCGCAGCTCAACAACTTCACCGCCTACTGGAACCAGGTGGTGCCCAGCAACGTGGGCAAGTGGGGCAGCGTGGAAGGTACCCGCAACGTGTTCAACTGGACCGACCTCGACGCGGCCTATAAGCTGGCCAAGGACAACGGCTTCCCGTTTCGCTTTCACGTGCTGACGTGGGGCGCCCAGCAGCCCACCTGGATGGATAACCTATCGCCAGCCGACCAGCTCATCGAAATCAAGCAGTGGTACGCGGCCGTGGCGCAGCGCTACCCCGGCATCGACTTCTTGGAGGTAGTGAACGAGCCCCTGCACCAGCCGCCCGGAACCTCCAGCAACGGCGGCAACTACGTGAACGCGCTGGGCGGCAACGGCACCACCGGCTACGACTGGGTATTGACGGCTTTTCGGCTGGCCCGCCAGTACTTCCCCAATACCCGCCTGATGCTGAACGACTACAGCGTGGAAAACTCGGCCACCAGCGCCGCCCGCTACTTGGCGCTCATCCAATTGTTGCAACGCGAAAACCTAATCGACGCCGTCGGGATACAGGGGCACTCCTTCTCCACGTACTACGGCACCACCAATGCCACGCTCACCAATAGCCTGAACACGATAGGTTCGAGCGGCTTGCCGCTCTACATCACCGAGTTGGATATTCACGGTGACGGCTCAAGCAACGACGATGCCACACAATTGGCCGAGTACCAGCGGGTGTTTCCGCTGTTTTGGGAGCATCCGTATATCAAAGGCGTGTCGCTGTTTGGCTACCTGCCCGGCACGTCCGACAACTCCTTCCTGGCGTATGCCAACGGGGCCGAGCGGCCCGCCCTCACGTGGCTGAAAAACTACGTGCGCAACACCACGCTGCCCTGCAACGTGTCGACCAGCGCCCGCCTCACCAGCCCCACGGCCCCCGGCGCCACCAACGGGGCCATCAACCTGACAGCCCAAGGCGGTGGCACGGCAGCCTACACCTACGCCTGGACCGGCCCCAACGGCTTCACAGCCAGCACCGAAGACCTGACCGGCCTGGCCCCTGGCACCTACACCGTAACCGTAGCGGCCCCGAGCAGCAATTGCAGCACTACCAGCCAGATTGAGCTGGCTCCCCTGCCGATGCTCAGCAGCTTCGCGCCCGCAAGCGGGCCGGTAGGCACCAGCGTCGTCCTCACCGGCAGCAGCCTGCTGGGGGCCACGGCCGTGAGCTTCAACGGTAGCCCGGCCCCGGGCTTCGTGGTGAATTCGCCCACCCAAATCACCGTTAGCGTGCCCGTGGGCGCTATTTCGGGCCTGATTACGGTGGTCACGCCGGGCGGCTCGGTCACGTCGGCCACGGCGTTTGCCGTGACGCGCCCGCTCACCACCTGGACGGGCGCGGCGAGCAGCGACTGGTTTACGGCCGCCAACTGGACGGCTGGCGTGCCCACCAGCGAGACGGACGTGCTCATCGCGAGCGGCAGCTCGGTTTATCCGGCCCTCGCCAGCGGCCCGGCCAGTGCTTTCACGCTCACCATCGCCAGCGGCGCCACGCTCGGCCAGAGCGGCGGCACGCTCAGCCTGGCCGGTAACTTACTGGTCAACGGCAGCTTTGCGCCCACTGGCGGCACGGTAGCCACCACCGGCACTACCGCCCAAACGCTGGGTGGCAGCAGCCTTTTGGCCTTGCAAAACCTGACGGTGGGCGCGGCCGGCGCCAGCCTCGGCACGGCGGCCAGCTGGGCCGGCACCCTGACCCTGACCGGCGACCCGACCACCAACGGCCAGCCCCTGACCTTGCGCTCCAGCCTCAGCGGCGGCGTGGTGAGCGATGCGCTGGTAGTGAACAGCGGCGGCGCCGTAGCCGGTCCGGTGACGGTGCAGCGCGCCATCGACCCCAGCCAAAACCCCGGCCTGGGCTACCGCCACTTCAGCCCACCCGTGAACTACACCACCGTGGCCGACCTGGCCACCACGGCCAGCGGCGGCAGCTTCGCGCCCGTGCTCAACCCGGCCTACAACGGCGCGGCCGCGCCGGCCAGCGTCACGCCATTCCCCACGGTTTTCAAGTACGATACCAACCTGCTGAACCAAGTTAATAACCTGAGTAGCTTCGACAAAGGTTGGGTTTCGCCCACCAGCCCTTCCGACTTGCTGATAGCCGGCAACGGCGTTATCGCCAATATCGGAGCCGGCGAGGTAGTCGATTTTCAGGGCACGCTCAACACCGGCGACTTCGTGGTGTCTATCCTCAGCAGCCGCCTCACCTACGCCGATGGCGGCTGGCGCCTGCTCGGCAACCCGTACCCGTCGCCGCTCAACCTGGCGCAGTTTGCCAACGACCTCTACAACATGGACAACGCCATGTACACCTATAGCAGCACCGGCCCCTACGTGGGCCAGTACCGCAGCTACGTCAACCGCATTGGCAACCCGACGCTGGCGATGGGGCAGGCCTTTTTTGCCCGCGTGGCGGCCGGCCGCGCCAACGGCGCGGTCACGTTCCGTAACAGCCAGCGCCTCACCGCGCCCAGCGCCACCACGTTCCAGCGCCCCACCGCCGACCCACGGCCCCTGGTGCAGCTCACGCTGCAAGGCACCGGCCGCCCGCTGCTCGACGAGACTACCGTGTACTTCGAGCAGGGCGCTACCAGCGATTTTGACAGCGCCTACGACGCCGAAAAAATTACCAACCCCACCGGCCTCAACCTGGCTTCGGTGGCGGCCGGCACCAGCCAGGCCATCAACGGCCTGCCGCCGCTGAGCGGCCCCACCACCGTGCCCCTAGCGGTGGGCGTGCCCACGGCGGGCACCTACGTGCTGCAAGCCGCCACGCTGGCCAACCTGAGCGCCACGGCGGTTTATCTGCTCGATGCCATTACCGGTCAGCAGGTTAATCTCAAGCAGCAGAGCGCTTACACCTTCACGGCCGGTAGCGCGGGCGCGCAGGCTGGGCGCTTCTCCTTAAGCTTCGGGCCGCAGGCTCCGCTGGCCACCCAGCCGGGCTTCACGGCCGCTGGTGTGAGCGTATTCCCGAACCCCGCCCACGGCCAGCTAACGGTGCTGGTGCCCGGTGTGAGCGGGGCCGCCCAGGCCCGGTTGGTACTGTGCAACGTGCTGGGCCAGCACGTGCGCGAAGCCACGCTAGCCCTGCCCGCTGCCGGTGGGCAAGCCGGCTTCGATATGGCCGGGCTGCCGGCCGGGGTGTACGTGCTGCGCGTGCAAGCTGGCGGCACCACCGTGGCCAAGCAGGTGATTGTCAACTAGCTGCTAAGTAGGTAGTAGCAGCCCAGGCGGGTCCGGTTGCCGGTGGCGGCCGGACCCGCTTTTTTTGGCAGCCTACTTTTTTACGTATAAAAAGCTAACCCTAAGCCCAAAAGCCGGTTAAGCCCCCAGGCAGTAGCTCGCTACTCACTCATTTTCTGCTGCCCCCGCATCGCGTATGACACATAAAGCCAAGTGGCTGCTATTCGCCCCAGCGGGGCTGATGGTAATCGGGGCCGGGGCCTGCCTCGTGAGCTGGGCCGGCGCCCTCAAAGAAAAAGGCGCGCCCGCCAAAGAATGGGTGCCGGCCGGCACGGCCGCGCTGGCCGTGCTCAACGCCGGGGTCAGCTTGTTTGGCCACGGCGTAACCGAAAACGTGCTTTACCGGCTCAAGGAAAAAGACCAGCTCGAACCAGCCTAAGTATGGGCTGAGCGCAAACAAAAAAATCCCCGGCAGCTAGCCGGGGATTTTCTATAAATTGAGAGCGAAAAGCCGGAGGGAGCTATTCGGTTTTGGCTTCCATTTTGTTGGTAGCCTTTACGGTCTTTTTACCCACTTTTTGGGTACCGCGCTTTACGGCATTTTTGGTTTTCTTGTAGCCTTTCTCGATGCCGTTGCCGGCCTTCTCGGCTACGTTGCCAGCGGCGTCAACCGTGTTGTCGAGGGCTTTGCCGGTGTTGGTTTTGCCGGTTTTGGTGACGGTTTTCATGTCGCCTTTTTCGGTCACGATTTTTTTCGTGCCGTTGTCGCGCACCTTCACTGTGGTTTCGGGGGTTTGGGCAAACGAAGCGGTGGTAAAGGCGCAGGCGGCGAGCAGCAGAATTGCGTTTTTCATGATGTTGAGGGGGAGAGTAATTGTTTCCCTGGCCTTCTACGCGGCCCCGAAAGCAGGGTTGTGAGCGCGCAGCGGCCCGGCGCGACCAATCTTTCAAAGCCCGTGCCAAAACCCACTAACCTGCACGGTTCACTCGGGTAATAGCAAGGAGCTATCGCCGTAGCTCAGAAAGCGATAGCCATTGGCCAGGGCGTGGTCGTAGACCGTGCGCCAGCCCGGCCCCAGCAGCGCCGACACCAGCAGCAGCAGCGTGCTTTCGGGCTGGTGAAAATTAGTAATCAGCCCCTGTACCAGCCGGAAGCGGTAGCCCGGCGCGATGAGCAGCCGCGTGCTGGCCTCCAGCGTGTCGGTGCCGCTGGCGTCGAGGTGCGCCAGCAAGGCATTCAGGGCCGCCTCGGGGCTGATGTCGGGGGCATCTTCCTCATAAGGCTGCCACTGCGCCACCTCCAGTGCTGCCTGCCCCGGCTGCCGCACCAGGCCAGCCCCTAGCCAATACAGGCTTTCTAGGGTGCGCAAACTAGTAGTACCCACCGCGATAACCGGCCGCGGCCGGTGCGCCAGCAGTTGCCGTAGCAAGCCCGCCTGCACGATGATGGGCTCGGCGTGCATGGGGTGGCCGTCCATCGTGTCGGCCTTCACCGGTTGAAAGGTGCCCGCGCCCACGTGCAGGGTCACGCGGCCGGTGGCGATGCCGCGCTGCGCTAACTCCTGTAATAACTCGGGGGTGAAGTGCAGGCCGGCGGTAGGCGCGGCTACCGCGCCCTCGTGGGCGGCGTACACGGTTTGGTAGCGCACGGCGTCGAGGGCGGTGTCGGGGCGGTGCAGGTAGGGCGGCAGGGGCAGGTGGCCGGCGGCGCGCAGCACCTCGGCAAAGGGCAGCGAAGCGGGCTGCCACCGGAAATTTACCAAATTGTCGCCGCCTTCCTCCACGGCCTGCCGCTCGGCCCACAGTGTGGCGGGCTGCCCGGCAAATGAAAAATCGAGCTGCACGGGGCCGTCTTTCCAGCGGCGGCCGTTGCCGACGAGGCAGCGCCAGGTGGCGGCCTCGGTTTGCTGCAAGGCGGGCTCCAGGGCGCGGTGCGGTGCCACGGGCTCTAGGCAAAACAGTTCGACTACGCCACCCGTGGGGCGCCGGGCCAGCAGGCGGGCGCGCACCACCTGCGTGTCGTTGAAGATGAGCAGGGCGTCGGGCGGCAGCTCGGCGGGCAGGTCGCGAAAGGTTTTATCGGTAATGACGCCGGCCCGGCTCACGAGCAGGCGGCTGCTGGCGCGGTCGGGCAGGGGCTCGGGCGCGATGCGCGCGGGCGGCAGGTCGTAGCGAAAATCCTGGATGCGGAGCTGGTGCGGGTCGGGCGCGGTGGGGGAGGACATAGGATAAATAGAAGTAAAAACTGCCGCAAAGGTCGGGCGCGGGCCGATGCTTTGGCGGGCCGGGCGGCGGTAGTAGGGCAATTAAACCCGAACTTGCAGCTCCATCCCCTGCCTATGACGCGCTTCTTTCGCTTGCTGCTGGGCCTGCTGCCGCTGGCCGCGCTGGCCCAGGCCCCGCCCGCGCACCCCTACGCCGATGCCGTGCGCCGCCGCATCGCCACCGCCCAGGACGAGCGCCGCACCGCCGCGCTGTTGCCCTACCTCACCGATAAAAACCCCGCCTACCGCACCGCTGCCGCCGAGGCCCTGGCCTCGGTGCAGGACCGCGGCGCCGTGCCCGCCCTGCTGCCGCTGCTGCGCGATGCCACGCCCGCCGTGCGCCGCGCCGCCGCCTACGCCCTGGGCCAAGCCGGCGACAGCACGGCCGTGCCCGCCCTCACCCAGCGCTTGGCGCAGCCCGAAGCCAGTGCGCCCGCCCGCCGGGCTATGTATGAGGCGCTGGGCCGCTGCGTTACGAAGCATTCGGTAGCCCAATTATGGCAGCTGAAAGCGGCCAGCGCGGACAGCGCCGCCGCGCCCGGCCGCGCCTGGGGCTTGTACCGCGCCGCGCTGCGCGGGTTGGCCTCGGCCGAAGCCGTAAGCCAGGCTACCAAGCTACTAAGCCAGAATAGCCGGGTTTTGGCCGCCCGGCAGGGTGCCTCGGCGGCCCTCACGCGGATGCGCGGGCAAGACTCGACGCTGGCGCGGGTGGCGCTGCCGGTGCTGCTAAAGGCGCTGAGTAGCGACCCGGATTATTTTGTGCGGGCCAATTGCGCCACGGCGCTGGGGCGGGTGGCGCGGCCGGGGGTGGGTGAACTATTGGTACAATCCATCGTGGCTGATGCCGACCACCGAGTGCGAATTGCGGCCATGCGCGCCCTTCCTACTAAGCGTATCGCGTTGCATGTGCCAATACCCCCGCAGCCACACAAGGTTAAGGCGAAGGTTAATCCTGATTCGGCGATATTCGTTACAGAGCTAGACGTTTTGCTCCTCAGAGAAATCAAGCAGCCCTTGGCGCAGGAAGCTTTAGTTGCGGCTGAATGGTTTCTAAAAGCTGAGCTGGACTCATATTACGCTGAGCGGCTACTGCGAGAGTTTCGCGCTACCCCGCACTTCCGCGCCCGCGCCGCCTTGCTGCAAGCCGCCCTGCGCCACGCGCCCGCCGCCCAGCGCCCGGCCGTGGCCGACACCATCCGCCGCCGCTACCAGCGCACGGCCAACCAATACGAAAAAGCCGCTCTACTCACCGCCCTCGGCGAAGACCCGGCGCAGTTCGACTTTCTGGCCAAAGAAGCAGCCCTGACTACTGGCCCGCCCGTGGTGCCCGGCACCGCGCTGGCCGCTTTGGTGGCGATGCGGGGTAGTAAGAATTTCCCCGCCACCCGGCAGGCCGATTTCACGGCGGCGCTGCGGCGGGCGCTGGCGGGCGGCGACGTGGCCCAGCTTAGCACCGCCGCCGAGGCGCTGGCCGACCCTAAGCTGGTGCCCGCGCCCCAGCCCGAAGACCTGGCCGCCCTGCGCCAGGCCCGCGACCGGCTGACGCTGCCCCGCGAAATAGAGCCGTGGATTGCCTTGCAGCAAACGCTGGATAAGCTCGAAAAGACCCCAACGCCCACGCCCGTGCCGCGCGGCACGGCCAGCCAGCACCCCATCGATTGGGCCGTGGTGCAAAGCGTGCCGATGGGCCAGCGGGTGCGCCTGACTACCACGCAGGGCGTGATTGAGCTGGAATTGAAGCTGGCCGAAGCGCCCGGCGCGGTGGCCAGCTTCGTGAGTTTGGTGCGGCAGCATTTCTACGATGGGCTGTATTTCCACCGTGTGGTGCCCAATTTTGTGGCCCAGGGCGGCGACCCGCGCGGCGACGGCTCGGGCAGCACGCCCTACACCCTGCGCTCGGAGCTGGCCCCCCTCAACTACGGGGCCGGAGCCGTGGGCCTGGCCTCGGCTGGCAAGGACACCGAGAGCTGCCAGTTTTTCTTCACCCACCAGCCCACGCCGCACCTCGACGGCCGCTACCCGATTTTTGCGCAAGTAACCAGCGGCCTCGACGTGGTGCAGCGCCTCGACGTTGGCGACCGCATCACGGCTGTTGCGCTGCTCGCCGCCCGCCCGGCGGCGCCCGTACGGGTTTTGAAGAAACGCTGATAAACCTTGGCTGTGCGCCTGTGCGCCCGCCGCCTGTTGCCTGCGAATCAGTAGCTAATGCCGGGCCACTGGCGCAGCGAGGCATTACAAAAAGATAGCGCCTGCCCCTGCTGCCAGGATGATGGCGTGCTTAATAGGAAGTATAAAGGAAAAATTTGCCTAAAAGCAACCATTTCGCACTACCAGGGCTCTTCCCCAGTTAATGAGGGTGTAGGCCGCAGCTTATCTAGTACCGTAGGCTGGCGGTCCGGCGCCGGCAGCCAGCTATTTTGAGCCGGTCCGCACGGCCTTTTGGGCTCTGGCACCTATTTGCTGGGCTGGCGCCCGCCGAAGCGGCAGCCCTTAGCTTATCGAAAGATGCTACCAATTAGTAAATATCGCTTTATTAGTCAGTTCTTCAGTCGGTTGGCTGGTTGGCCACTGGCGGCGGCTACGGCCGTGCTGCCCGAGCGCCTGGCCGCGCCCCAGCGGCCGGCGGCCGCCCAGCCAGCGGCCGCCAAAATGCCGGTCCCGCCAGCCCCGCCCTGGCTGGTGCCGTTGCTGGTGCTCTTCGTATTGGTTAACTTGGGGTTGGCTTTTTTTCGCCACTACCAGTTGCGGCTCGATGGCGACATTACGGCCATCGTGCTGCCCCGCGCCGACTATGCCCACGTGCTGCGCGACCCCTTTGGCTGGGCCGTGCTTGCGCACAACAGCGTGTATGCCGGCCCCAACCGGTTTTTTGCCCACATCGCCATGTACACGTACTGGCGCCAGGTGCCGCTGCTGCTACAAGCCTTTATGCGCCCCATCGATAGCCTCTACGCCACCCAGGCGGTCTTCAATACGGGGGTGCAGGCGCTGCTGCTCTACGTGATGGGCTGGTACGCCACCGGCACCCGCCGCCTGCGCAGCGGCCGCCTGTGGCTGGCCATGGCCCTGATGCTACCGTTTTTCCAGACCACTGGCTATAACCGGCAGATGGCCATTATGGACAACTCGGTGACCTACAACTTTTTCTATGCCCTGCCGCTGCTGCTGCTACTGGTGCTGCTGTGGCCCCTGTACCGCGCCGTGAGCCAGGGTCAGGCCGTGCGGTTGTCGGCCTGGCAGCTGGTGGCCATGCTAGCGCTGGCGCTGGTATTGTCCTTCAACGGACCGATTATCACGGGTACGGTGCTGATATTGCTGCTGGGCATTGGCCTGCATTTGGCCCGCCAGCGCTGGCGGTGGCCGGTGGGGCAGTGGCTACGCGGCCTGCCCTGGCGGCCCGTGCTGCTGTGGGGCTGGTTTGGGGGGCTGTGCCTGTATTCGCTTTACATCGGGCGCAACAATTCCGAGAATCTCACCACCATGACCGTGTCGGTGGCCCAGCGCTACCAGCTGCTGCCCCACGGCGTGCGGGCCATTCTCACCGACCGCCTCGGCCTGCCGCTGCTGCTAGGGGGCTGCCTGGTAAACCTGGTGCTGGTGCGCTACTTGCTGCCGCCCACGCCCGAAAACCGCCGCCTGCGGCCCACGCTGGGCTGGGTAGGGCTTTTTGCCTTGGCGTATGCCCTGCTGCTGCCGCTGGGCGGCTACCGGCCCTACCGGCCCTACATCCTGCACCACGATTGCATCGTGCCCATTACCGTGGCGCTGGTTGTCTTTTACGGGCTGTCGGCCGGGCGCCTGCTGGGGCAGTTGCAAGGCGCCCAGCGGCGCTGGTACATTGGAGCGCTGGTAGTAGTCGCGTTTATCTACCTCAATGCCGACCGCCGGCTCTACAAGTACGGCGACAAAGTGCGGGAGTACCAGGCCTTGCAACTGCTGGCCCGGCCCGATGCCCCGGCCGTGGTGCGGCTGCCGCACCGCGAAACCGTGTTGGCCTGGGACCCAATTACCGAGCCGGCTAGCTCCATCACCATCGCCGAAATGCTGCGCTACTGGCGCGTTACCAACGGCTTGAAGCTGTATTATTTCCCGCCTTACCAGCCGGATACGCACTTGGTCTGGGACGATAGCAAGCTGTAGGTTACGGCGACGGTTGCGCGCAGCGACTGCCAACCCAGCAAGGCTTTTGGCCGTTGTTAGGCGCTTCACCCGCCTGCGTTTGCCATGTCCTCCCTGCCCTTGCTTGCCCTGCACGACTTTGCCTACTACCTCGAGCGCCTGCAAGACCTGGCCGTATTATACCTACCCAAAGTACTTGCGGCGCTGGTGCTGCTGGTAGTAGGCTGGTGGGTTATCAGCTGGGCCAGCCGGCTCGTGAATACGGCTACGTCGCGCTTCGATGTGTCGTTGAGCTCGTTTCTTACCAGCCTCTTCAACATCGCCCTCAAGGTGCTGCTGCTCATTTCGGCGGCGGGTATGGTGGGCTTCGAAACCACCTCGTTTGTTGCCATTTTGGGGGCCGCCGGCCTGGCCGTGGGTTTGGCCCTGCAAGGCACGCTGGCCAATTTCGCGGGCGGGGTCCTGATTTTGGCCTTCAAGCCGTTTACCGTGGGCGATGTCATTGAAAGCCAGGGCCGCACCGGCACCGTGCAGGCCATCCAGATATTCAATACCATCCTGCTCACTTCGCAGGGCGATACCGTTATTTTGCCCAACGGCGCCACTTCCAACGGCGTCATCGTCAATAAAGCGCACCCCAAGCGGGCGCTGGTCGAAATTCAGCTGGAGCTGCCCGCCGACACCGACCTCGACGTGCTGCGCCAGCGCGCCCTGCCACTGCTGATGCAGGAAGACGATACGCTGGACATTCCCGCCCCGCAAGTCAATATCGTGTCGCTCAAGCCCGGTGGTAGCCTCACAGTAGCTTTCCGGGCCTACACCCAGCCTGGCCAGGAAGATGCTGAGCGCAACCACCTGATGGAGAAGCTTCAGCAGTTCTTTGCCAGCGAAGCCAAGCTCAATTAAGAGCGCGGCCGACGCACGCTACACCGGCACTACCACCACCTTTTTGGTTTCAAAGAATTCTTCCTCAAAAAAATCCGGCAGGTCGACTACCCGCGCCACCAGGCCGCTTTCGGCGATTTCCTCGGCTAGGTCACCACCTTTCAGGTAGTACAGCCCGGCGCCCTTAGCGGGCTTATTCTTGTAGCTATGCAGTATCCAGGGGTGGAAGGTGGCGAGGCGGGCCACGGCGCGGCTTACTACGAAGTCAAACTTCTCGCGCACTTGCTCGGCCCGGATTTGCTCGGCCGTAACGTTGTGCAGGCCCAGCGCGGCGGCCATAAACTGCACCGCCCGAATCTTCTTGCCGATGCTATCGACCAGGTGAAACTTCACCTCCGGGAACATAATGGCCAGCGGCAGGCCCGGTAGGCCGCCGCCCGTGCCCACGTCGAGCACCGCGCTGCCCGCCGGAAACTGCACCACCTTGGCAATACCCAGCGAGTGCAGAATGTGCCGCTCCGTGAGGTTGTCGGCGTCGGTGCGGGCCACCAGGTTTATCTGCGCGTTCCATGCCTTAAAGTCGGTTTCGAGCTGGGCGAATTGCTGGCGCTGCTGCGGCGTGAGCTGGGGGAAGTATTTGGTAAGCAAACTCATACAAAGCGGCGTCGGACAGCTGCGAACTGTCATGCTGAACGCAGTGAAGCATCTCTGCCGCATCGTTTGGATGGTATTCCAACGATGCGGCAGAGATGCTTCACTGCGTTCAGCATGACAACGGTACCCTGTCGTGCTAGTAACAATTAAATAAACTCTTTTTTGTCCTTCACCATGTCGAAGAGTAGCTCGCGGGCGCGGTGCAGCTGGGCCTTCACGGTGCCGAGCGGGGCTTTTAGCTCGGTAGCGATTTCCTCGTAGCTCAGCTCATCGAAGTAGCGCAGGCTCACGAGGCGCTGGTATTTATCGGGCAGCAGCGACACGACGTGGCGCATTATCTCGATTTTCTGGTTTTTGATGGTCGTGTCGGCCGGGTTCAAGTCGTTGTCGCGAAACTCGAGTTGAATCTCGTCGCCGTCGCCCATTTTCACGGCCGAGTCAATGCTCATCGTCTTGATTTTATTCTTGCGAATAAAATCGATGCAGTTGTTGGTGGCAATGCGGAAGAGCCAGGTGCTGAACGCAAACTCGGGGTTGAACTTGTGCAGGTTTTTGAACGCCTTGGCAAAGGCCTCGATGGTGAGGTCCTCGGCGTCGTCGGGGTTGCGCACCATCTTGAGCACCACGTGAAACACCGGCTTTTTATAAATCTGCATCAGCTCGGCGTAGGCGCTCTGGTCGTCGTGGTCCACGGCGGCCCGAATCAGCTTGAAGTCGTGCCGAGCCTTAGACGAAAACTGTTTCTGAATATCAGCGGGGTTTACTTCCATTGGAGCGGGCGGCGCACCAGGAGCGAGAGGCCCCAGGCGCTGTAAAAAACTAGGTACAGAAAATCAAGAAAGGGCAGCGCCGCCAGCGGCAGCGCCTGGCCGAGGCGGCGTGCCAGGGGTATATAAGCCGCCAGCAGCAGCAATGTTCGCGCCAGCCAGATTACTCCCAAAGATATTAAGTTTTCGGGGGAAAGTGCTATCGCTAACAGTACTGGCGTCAACAAATAAAAAAACAGATTCGTGCCCATAAATATAGCTAGCCGAAGGCGGTCGGCCACTTGGTAGCGGCTACCAGCCGAGAGGTGCCGCCGCTTTTGGTGCCACCAGGCGGCCCACGTTGCGGCGGGTTCGCTCAGGGTTTGGGCGGGCGGGTCGGCCACTACCGCCACCCGCGCGCCGCGGGCCACGGCATCCTGCACCAGCAGGTCGTCATCGCCCGAGAGGCGGCGCATGTGGCTGGCAAAGCCTTTGGTAGACTGAAAGGTAGCGCGGGTGTAGGCCAAATTGCGGCCCACGCCCATGTACGGCTTGCCGGCCCAGGCTAAGCCCAAATACTGAGCGGCTGTAAGTAAGGTTTCGTAGCGGATGAGTTTATTGAGCAAGCCCGGCCGCTCGGCGTAGCCCGAAAAGCCCAGCACAAGGTCGGCGCCATTTTTTTGGGCGAAGCCGCGCTGCATCAGGCGCAGCCAGTCGGGGCCAGCCGGGCGGCAGTCGGCATCGGTAAACAGCAGCCGCTCGTGGCGGGCAGCCTTGATGCCGAGCGTGAGGGCGTACTTTTTGGGCGCGAAGCCGGCCGGCGTGTGCGCCACCGACACCAGCCGAAAGCGGCCGGGGTAATACTGCGCCAGCTGCTGGGCGTAGAGCTCGGTTTCGTCGTGGCTGCGGTCGTTGATGAGCACCAACTCGAAGCCGGCCGGGTAGTCCTGGCTCAGCAGCAGCGGCACCAACTCGCGCAGGTTATCGAGCTCATTGCGGGCGCAGAGGATAACGGAAACCGGCTCGGTATCGGGGCCGGGCGCGGTGGCGGCGGCCTCCGGCGGGCGGCGGGCAAAGGACCCAAAATACCTGGCCCAGTACCAAAGCTGCACGAGCAGCAGCGGCAGTAGCAAAAGGGCGGGCGGAAGCGAAGAGAAGGCGGGTAACGGCACGGGACGGGGCCGCAAAGGTACGAAAGGGGTTGTACTGGCTGTAGCGTAAGCTTTAGCTTGCGAGCGAGCGCAGCGAGCAGCCGCGCCAATTGACGTTCGCCTACGCCGCTGCTCGCCGCTGCTCGCTCGCAAGCTAAAGCTTACGCTACAGGCCGGCCGTACCTTTGCGGTAGCCATGACATTTGACCTCCTGGCCCGCGACGCGGGCACCAAGGCCCGCGCCGGCCTGCTTACCACGGCGCACGGCACCATCGAAACGCCCATTTTTATGCCCGTCGGCACGGCTGGCACGGTAAAGGGCGTGGGCCAGCGCGAGCTGAAAGACGACGTGCAGGCCCAGATTATTCTCGGCAATACCTACCACCTCTACCTGCGCCCCGGCCTGGAGGTGCTGGAGGCCGCTGGCGGCCTGCATAAGTTCAACGGCTGGGACCGGCCCATTCTCACCGATAGCGGTGGCTACCAGGTGTTTTCGCTCAGCGGCACGCGCAAGATTAAGGAAGAAGGCGTGACTTTTCGCTCGCACATCGACGGCTCGAAGCACCTCTTTTCGCCCGAGGGCGTGATGGATA
>JAKONR010000519.1 GCA_022701825.1 Hymenobacteraceae bacterium
TGTTCGGCCCCACGTTGTCGCCCTGCTTGATGATGGTCCACTGGCGGCGCGGGTCGTTGCCGAAGGCCTGCTCCAGGTTGCTGCTGGGCGTGTTGAAGCCCCAGCCGCCGTCGGCGCGGCTGCGCATTACCACCGTAAGGGCGGTGCCGAGGCCGAAGGTCTGGTTGGCGCTGTAGTTGAGCTCGAAAATCGACTCCACGCCGTTGGGGTTGCTTACGCTCCACACCTTGTCGAAGTCGCCCAGGCTGTACTGGTTCGAGTTGATAACCGTTTCGGCGGCCGCCTGGGCCGGGGCCCACTGCTCGGTAAAGAGGTAGGCCTTGGCCAGGTAGGCATTGGCCGAGCCCTTGGTGGCGCGGCCTTTGTCGGCGCTGGTGCGGGCGCTGCGCTCGGGCAGCACGGCAGCGGCTTCCTGGAAGTCCTTAATAATCTGCGTGTAGCAATCGGACAGCGAGGCGCGCTTCATGGCCACGGCATCGGCCGGCGACACGGGGGCCAGCACCAGCGGCACGCCGCCGTAGCCTTTCACCAGCTCGAAGTAGTTGTAGGCGCGCAAAAACTTCACCTCGCCAATCAATTGCTGCTTCAGCGTGGCGTCGATGGGCGCCTTGTCGATGCCCACCAGCGCGGCGTTGCAGTTGCCAATCGACTGGTAGATGTGGGTGTAGCGGTTATCGAACCACTCGTTGTTCGGCAGCCAGAAAAAGCGGGCGAAGTCGCCAAACTCGCGCTGGTCGCCGGCAATGGCGTTGCCCTTCCAGGCATCGTCCGAGCCGGCGTCGCCGAACATCCGGGTGCGGTCGATTTTCCACCAGCCATCCTGGTCGGCCAGGGCGTAGCAGCCCATTACGGCCGCCTTGCACTCGTCGGCGTTGGTGAAATAGTTGTCGGTCGTCTGCTGGCCCTGGGGCGAGATGTCCAGAAAATTGGAGCACGACTGCGTAGCCAAGCTCAGGCCCAGGCCCAGCGCCAGGACAAAAATGCGGTTAGAGGTTTTCATGATGCAAGCGGGTGGGACTGAATTAGAAGGCAATGTTGGCACCCACCAGGTAGGTGCGGTTGGTGGGGTAGTTGCCCAGGTCGATGCCCCGGTTCAGGGCCGACGAGGCGTCGGTGTACGAACGGCCGTAGCCAATTTCGGGGTCGGCGCCGCTGTACTTGGTAAAGGTAAACAGGTTCTGGCCGCTCACGTAGAGGCGCAGGCTGGCCATGTGCAGGGCGCTCGCAATCTGCTTATTAAAGGTGTAGCCCAGCTGTAGGTTGCGCACGCGGGCGTAGGAGCCGTCTTCCACGTAGAAGTTGTTGAAGCGCGTCAGGTTCTGGTTGTTGTCGTTGGCCGTGATGCGGGGCACCGTGTTGGAGGTGCCTTCGCCGTTCCAGGCCATGTTTTCGAGGCCGGCTATCTTGTTGTAGTTGTAGCTGCCCGAGTACCACCAGCCTTTGCTGGCGTTCACCACGTCGTTGCCGAGGCTGCCCACCAGCGCGGCTTGCAGGTCGAAGCCCTTGTAGCCTAGGTTCAGGTTTACGCCGAAGGTCATGGCCGGCGTGGGGTTGCCGATGTACTGCTGGTCTTTGGCATCAATCACGCCGTCGCCGTTGAGGTCCGCGAAGCGGAAGTCGCCGGGCTTGGCGTTGGGCTGGATGAGTGTGCCAGCGGCCGACTTATACGAGTCGATTTCGCCCTGATTCTGGAAAATGCCGGTGTTCTGGTAGCCGTAAAACGCGCCTACGTAGCCACCTTCCTCGGTCTTGGAAGGCCGGCCGAAGATGGGCGTGTTGCCCGAGTACAGCGGCTGGCCGTTGGCCAGCTTCTCGACCTTGCTGATGGCGCGGGTGCCGTTGACGCTCAGGCCGTAGGTGAAGTCGCCCTTGGTTTCGGCGTAGCCCACCGTGAAGTCGAGGCCATTGGTTTTCATGCTGCCGATGTTGCTCACCGGGCTGTTGTAGCCGTAGCCCGCGTGGCCCGGCAGGGCCTGAAACATGAGCATGTCGGTGGTGTTGCGGCGAAACAAGTCGAAGGTGGCCGTCAGCTTGTTGCCGAAGAAGCCCAAATCAACGCCCAGGTCGTAGTCTTCCACCGTCTCCCACTTCACGTCGGGGTTGGGCACGTTGCTCTGAATCACGGCTACCTGCGCCGTGCGGTCGTCGCCGGTTACGTAGTAGGTTTTGCCGTAGGTGCCGGTGTAGGCGGCGTTGGTGAGGCTGCTGATGTTCTGGTTGCCCACGCGGCCCCAGCTGGCGCGCACTTTCAGGAAGTTCATGGTCTCAAACGACTTCATGAATTCCTCGTCCGTCACGAGCCAGCCCGCCGAGAGCGAGGGGAACGTGCCGAAGCGGTTGTTGCTCGGAAACACCGAGGCCCCGTCGCGGCGCACGCTGGCCGACAGCAGGTAGCGCCCCTTGTAGTCGTAAGTTACGCGCCCAATGAGCGAGGCGATGGCGTTGGAGTTGTAGTTGCCGCGGGCGTTGTAGTTGGCCGTGGCCGCGTCGAGCTGGCGCAGGCTCACGGCATTGCTCGGAATGGCCTGGCCCGAGGCGTAGGAGTTGCGGTAGTTGAACTTCTCAAACGTGGCGGCGGCCAGGGCCGTGAAGTTGTGGTCGCCGATTGATTTGGTGTAGGTCAGCGTGTTGGTGCTGTTCCAGTACAGGTTGATGTTATGCTCACGCTCCACGGTGTTCACCTGGTTGCGCTCGTTGGCATCGATGGTGTAGAAGGGCGAAAAGGCGTCGCGCTCGTAGAAATTGGTGTTCGTGCCGAAGCGCGTTTCCGCAATCAGGCCGGGCAAAAACTCGTAGTTGGCGTACACCGAGCCCACCAAAAAGTACTGGTTGCGGCGGTCGTCGTTGCGCTCCACGGTCGCCAGCGGGTTGCCGATGTCAGTAGGCGAGGCGCCGTAGTAGTCGTAAGGATTGCCCGACGTGCCGGCCACGCGGGGCGAGGTGATGGGGTCGTCGTTGAACGCATCCCGGAACAGCGTGCCGCTGTTGAGGTAGTTCTGCTTGGTCATCGAGAGGTTCAAATCCTGCCCGACTTTGAGGTGCTTGGCGGCCTGGTACTGGCTTTTCACGCGCAGCACGAGGCGGTCAAAGTCAGAGCCGCGCACTAGGCCGCGCTCCTTGAAGTAGCTCAGGCCGGTCGAGTACACCACCTTGTCGCTACCGCCCGAGAGGCCGAGCGAGTAGTTCTGCGTGATGCCGCGCTGCTTAATCTGGTCCCACCAGTTGGTGCCGCCGGTGTACTGGCCGGGGTTGGCGTACACGGCGGGCAGGCCCGAATTGGCGGCCGCCGTGTTCATAATACGAGCGTACTCGCCGGCCGAGGCCATGTTGGGCAGGCGCGTGGGGGTCGATACGCCGTAGGTGGCATCCACGGTGATAACCGGCGCGCTCACGGTGCCCACCTTGGTCGTAATCAGCACCACGCCATTGGCCGCCCGCGAGCCGTAGATGGCCGCCGAAGCCGCATCCTTGAGCACCGTGAGGGTGGCAATGTCTTTGGGGTTGAGGTAGTTGATGTCGTTCACCGGCAGGCCGTCCACCACGTAGAGCGGGCTGTTGCCGTTGATGGTCGAGATACCCCGAATAAGAATCTGAGGCTGGGTGCCCGGCTCCGAGCCCGCGCTCGTTACCGTAACGCCGGCGGCCTTGCCTTGCAGGGCCGAGCCTACGTCGGATACCGTCAGCTTCGAGAGCTCCGCGCCCTGCACGGTGGTTACGGCGTTGGTTACGGTGCGCTTTTCCTGCGAGCCGAAGCCGATAACCACGGCCTCGTCGAGGGCCTGGGCGCTCACGGCCAGGCGCACCGTCACAGCGTCGCCGCTGGCCGGCACCTCTTGCTTTACGTAGCCGATAGAGGAAATAACGAGCGTGGGGCTAGCCGTGCCCTCGGGCACCCGCAGCGAAAAGCGGCCTTCCGCATCGGTGGTCGTGCCCACGGTCGTGCCTTTCAGCACCACCGTTACGCCGGGCAGGCCCTGGCCTTTTTCATCGAGCACGGTACCGCTCACGGGCGTGTCGGCGGCGGGCTGCCGGCGCGGCGCGCCCAGGGCAGCGCCCTCGGCGGGCAGGGTGGCAACGGGTGCGGCGGCTACTGCCAGGGGCAGCAAGGCTCCGCACAGGAGTAGAGATTTAGCTTGCATCAGCAAGAAGGTATGCGGCGGGCCGAGGCCCGCCTGGGTGGGTAAAAGTGGAAATCAGCGCAGGGCTACGCCCAGCCCCGGCGGGCCAGAAACTCGCCGGGGAAGGGGGCGTAGAAGTGAGGTAAAATTACCGCCCGAACGGCCGCCCGAGGGGGCCATTTTTCGACAAAAGGGTAGCCAAAATCTAACTAATTCGGGCTATCCTGCAATTTGGCTGCCTGCTTATCGTCTTAATAACCAGGCAGCCGTAGCAAAACGGACGGTTGCGCGCCCTACAATGAGCCCAGCGGCTTGAGCTCGCTGAGAATGGGGTGGTCGAGCGAGGGCAGCGTGGCCTGCTGGGGCTTGAGCAGCTCCAGCACGGTGATGGTGTTAGCGCCTTTTTTGAGCCACTCGGCGGGCACGTACAGCGTTTGCTGCGGGCCGATGGCCCAGTAGCGGCCCAGGTTGTGGCCGTTTACCCACACCACGCCCTTGCCCCACTGGCGCAGGTCGAGGTAGGTATCGGTGGGCGTGGCTACGGTGAAGGTGCCGGCGCGCAGCACCGGCCCGCTGGCGGCGGTGAGGGCCGCTGAGCCGGCCTTGGCGGCGGCCACAGCCGGGGCCTGGTCGAAGGGCAGGCCAAACTGCTGCCAGCCGGTCAGTTCCTGCCCGTCGAGGGTCACGCTTTTGGTAATGCCCTTATTGTTTTGCAGTAAGTACTCGCCAAAATTGACGCGGCCCAGGTTTTCGACCAGAATATCAAGCTGGACTTTGCCGGCGGGCAGCTTCACGCGCAGCTCGTCCTGGCGCTCGCGCCGGTCGAGGGTGCCCACGCGCTGGCCGTTCACCATCACCACGGCGTAGTCGCGCAGGTCGCTCAGCTTCAGTGTTTTCTCGCTGCCCCCGGCCACCGTGGTGCGGTAGAGTACGAAGCCGTAAGCCTGCTTCAACGCCTCAAAGGTGAGGGGTTTTTGGCTGGCCACGGGGGCGGGCAGGCGGTCGAGCAGGCGCACGCTTTGCGTCAGCTGCACGGCCGGCAGGGCGGCGCTGGGCTTGGCGGCGGGCACGGGCGGCAGGGGCTGGTTTTTGGGCCGGTACTTGGCGATTACGTCGCGGAAGGCGCGGAACTTAGCCGTGGCGTTGCCCGCCTCATCGAGCGGGGCATCGTAGTCGTAGGAGCTGATTTGGGGCTCGTAGTGGCTGGTATCGCCCTTGTAGTTGGCCCCGTTCATGAAGGCCCGCGTGGTGCCGCCGTGAAACATGTACATGTTGATGCTCATGCCGGCGCGCAGCACCGAGTCGAGGCCCGGCGTGTAGCGGGCGGCGGGCACGGTGTGGTGGGGTGCACCCCACCAGTCGAACCACGCCGGGTACCACTCGGCCACGTAGTAGGGGCCTTTGCCGCCGTGGTTGGTGTTCACGAGCTGCCGAATCTGGCTCGGCTTGTCGGTGCCGTTTACGGCGGGCAGCAGGCCGGGCAGGTGGCCGGCGGCCACGTCCTTCACCGGGTCGCAGGTGTAGAGCAGGCCATCGAAGCCGGCTTGCTCAAACAGGCGCTTGTTTTGGGCCAGGTATACTTTGTCGGCGCCGTAAGAGCCGTACTCGTTCTCGACCTGCACCATCAGCACCGGGCCGCCGTGGTTGACTTGCAGCGGGGCCAGTTGCTTGCCCACGGCCTGCAAGTAGCGGGTGTAGGCCGCGATGTACTGGGGCTCCTGCGAGCGCACTTTCAGGCCGGGCACGTTTTGGAGCCAGTAGGGGTAGCCGCCAAATTCCCATTCGGCGCACACGTATGGGCTGGGGCGCAAAATCACCCACAGGCCTTCTTCCTGGGCCATCTTCACGAAGGCCGCCACGTCGTTGTTGCCCGTGAAGTCATACTTGCCCGGCTGGGGCTCGTGCACGTTCCAAAACACGTAGGTGCCAATGGTATTCAGGCCCATGGCCTTGGCCATCTTGAGGCGGGCGCGCCAGGCCTCGCGCGGAATGCGCGGGTAGTGCAGCTCGCCCGATATCATTTGCAGGGGCTTGCCATCGAGCAAAAACTCGTTGGTGCCCAGCGCGAAGGTGTGGGTCGGTGCGGGAGCCGGTCGCTTGGTAGTGGGGCGGGGCGGCTTAGTGGCGCGCGGCGGGCCGGGGGCCACGGGCGCGGCACCGGCGAGGCCAGCCGTGAGTAGCAGTAAACCCAGATTTTGGGTAAGGGTAGCTTTCCGCATACGGGAGAAAAAGTGGCGCGGCGCGGCGGGGCCGGGCGGCCGGGTGGGAAATACTCCATCGCCCTAAAGCGGGCGAAAAGGATAGAACTATGCGAAGACAAAATTACCTTCTGGCCCAGTCGGCAAGGGGCGCTTTTTTCGACAAAAAGCACTCCACAAGGTCCTAAAAGCGGTGAAACGAGCCTGCCCGGCCGCTTTTGGGCGGGCGAGCCGGTAGCGGCAAGGCCGGCCCGCCCGGCGGGGGCGGCGGCCGGCTAAGGGCGGCGAAGTCGTATCTTTCCTTGGTAGTAAGCAAGGCTGTAGGGTTAACATATTAGGAATATGCTGCGTAGTTTTCGGGTGGTGCGCTGGCTGCTGGGGCTGCTTTGGGGGGCGGCCGGGCTGGCCGCGCACGCCCAGGATACCCCGCCGGGCGAGTTTCGCTTCGAGCACATCACCGTCGACCAGGGCCTCTCGCACAGCGATGCCATGTGCATGGCCCAGGACCACGACGGCTTCATCTGGATTGGCACCAACCGGGGCATCGACCGCTACGACGGCTACGGCCTCAAGTCGTACTCCCTGCCCATCAACCCGCGCAACGGGCAGTCGAGCAACCGCATCGCCGCCCTGCTGGCGGCCCCCGGCGGGCCGCTCTGGGTGGGGGGCGAAAACTCGGGCCTCAGCCGCTACGACGCTGGCCACGACACCTTCGGGCCGCTGGGTACGCAGGCGTTTCCGGCCGCCTACCGCGCCCTGGCCGCCCGCCTGGCCCAGGCCGACGTGAAGGCCCTAACCACCGATGCCCAGGGCCGCCTGTGGGTGGGCACGGCGCGCGACGGCATTTTCGTGCTTAGCCTCACGGCCCAAAACCAGCCCCTGGCCCTGCGCCACCTGCCGGCCACGGCGGCCGGGCGGCCGCCCCTGGCCGGCATCACGAGCCTGGTCATCGATGCCGACGGGCAGGCCTGGGTGGGCACCACGAGCGCCGGCCTGATGCTGGTGCGCGCCACCGAGCCCACGCTGCCGGTAGAAACCACCACGCTGGCGTTGCCGGTGAGCGCCCTCACCCTCGACCGCCGGGGCGACCTGTGGGTGGGCACCGAGCGGCAGCTGTTTTGGGTGTCGGCGGCGAGCCGCCACACGGGGCACGCGCTGGTGGCCCGGGCGCTGCCGCACCACTACCCGCGCATTCAGGCCCTGCACCTCGACTCGTTTGGGCGGCTGTGGGCGGGCACGCTCTACGGGCTCTACGTCTGGGAGGCGGGCGTGGTGACAAGCACCGCGCCGCCGCTGCGCACGGCGCGGCCCACCCTGTTTTTGCCCCGCGATGGCGAAATGCACGGCCTGAACTCGGAGCGCGTGCACCAGATTTTTGAGGGCCGCGACCAGCTTATGTGGCTCTGCGCCTCGGCGGGCGGGCTTAATAAAGTAGACCTGCGCCAGCGGGCTTTTGGGCACCTGCGCCACCAGCTCACGGGCCAGCCGGCCCTGTCCAATGCCAACAACTACATCAACGCCATCTATAAGGAAGAGGCGACCAACACGCTGTGGCTAGGCTCGCGCAATGGCGTATCGGCCTACGACCTGGCCCGCCACACTTACCGCAGCTACCTCAACCAGCAGTCGGACACAGTGCGCGGCGTGGACGTGGCCACGATTTTTCAGACCACGGACGGCACGCTCTGGTTTGGCACCCGCGACAACGGGCTGGTGGCCCTGCGCCGCCGCGCCGGGCGCGAGCAGCTCACCACCTACCGCCGCCTGCCGGGCGGCTTCGACCTGGCGACCACCAGCATCGAGCACCTGGCCCAGGACAAGCAGGGCACGCTCTGGGTGGCCACGTTGTCGCAGGGCTTGTTCCGGCTCAGCCCCGAAGGCGAGCTGCTGGCGCACTACGATGCCCAGCAGCAGCAGCTGCCTACCAGTCGCTTTACTTATTTGCTCTACGATGCCCGGCGCGACGTGCTCTGGGCCAGCACCCGCAACGCGGGCCTGCTCAAGCTGCGCCCCACCGCCGACTCGCTGCGCCTGCTGCGGCAGTTTGCCTACGATGCGGCCCGGCCGGCCAACGGCCTGCGCGTCAACTACGTGTGGCCGCTGCTGCTGGCCAAAAGCGGCGACCTCTGGCTGGGCACCATCGGCGGTGGGCTGCACCAAATCGGCCCCGACGCCCAGGGCCGCGACGTAGTGCGGCAGCACAGCCGCTACCTGCCCGAGAGCGACGTGGAGGGCCTGCTAGCCGACGAGGCCGGCAACATCTGGGTGGCTGGCACGGGGCTCTACCGCTATACGCCGCGCACCCGCCGCTACCTGCGCTACGACGTGGCCGATGGCCTCCAGAGCAACGCCTTCAAGATTGGGGCCGCCGCCCGCGGGGCCGACGGCACGCTCTATTTTGGGGGGATAAATGGCATCAATTACTTCCAGCCCTGGGCCATTCAGGCCAACCCCACGCCGCCGCGGGTGCAGCTCACGGGCCTGCGCGTGGCCAACCAGCCGGTGCCCGTGGGCCGCCTTTTCAATGGCCGCGTGCTGCTGCCGCAGGCGCTGAGCCGGCCCCAAAAGGTGACTATTCGGGCGGCGGAGAACGACTTTTCGGTCGAGTTCGTGGCTCTCAACTACACCAATCCGCAGAAAAACCACTACGCCTACCGCCTGCTGGGCTACAATGAAGACTGGGTGTACCCGCTGCCCGGCCAGCGCACGGCCAGCTTTGCCAACCTGCCACCCGGCCACTACACCCTGGAGGTGAAGGCCGACAACGGCGAGGGCGTGTGGGCCAAAACCCCGGCCACCATGCAGTTCGACGTGCTGGCCCCGTGGTACAAAACCTGGTGGGCGTACTTGCTCTACGCCAGTATTTTGGCCGCCGCCATCGTGGTGTACCGGCGCATGGAGGTGGCCCAGCAAAACCTGCGCGGCAAGCTGGCGCTGGAGCACTTTCAGGCCGAAAAGGAGAAGGAGCTGACCAACCTGAAACTCGGCTTTTTCACCAACGTAAGCCACGAGCTGCGCACGCCGCTGACCCTGATACTAGGGCCCATGGAGGAGATAATTGGCGCGCCCGGCCCCGTGAGCGGCCTGCGCGACAAAATGCTGCTCATGCACCGCCAGACGCGCAAGCTTTTCGACCTGGTAAACCAGCTGCTCGACTTCCGCAAGGTGGAGACCGGCAACGTGCCGCTGCGCGCCGGCTACGGGCCGGTTTTGGGCTTCGTGGCTGAGATGTTTGCCATGTTTGAGCAGAAAGCCGCCGAGCGCCGCCTCGCCTACACGCTGGAAGTGCCGGCCGAGGAGGTGCTGCTGTACTTCGACCGCAGCAAGCTCGAAATCATCCTGACCAACCTGCTGGCCAACGCCTTGAAGTACACGCCCGAGGGCGGCCGCATCGCGGTGGCGGCCACGGTGGTGGGCACGCCGGGCAGCGAGGCGGTTTTTGCCGACGGCCAGCCGGTTGGCAATTACTTAGAAATAAGTGTGCAGGATACCGGGACCGGCATCGCGGCTGACGAGCTGGCGCACATTTTCGACCCGTACTACCAGGCCTCGCACACTGACACGCTGCGCATGACGGGCACCGGCATCGGGCTGTCGCTGGTCAAGCAGTTTGCCGAGCGGCACGGCGGCAGCATCACGGTCGAGAGCCGGGTAGGAGCGGGGTCGGCCTTCCGGCTGCGGCTGCCGTTTGGGCGGGCGCACCTGCACCCCTCCGACGTGCTGGCCCCGGAAGCCAAACTACCGGCCGAACCGGCCGCCGAGCTGCCGGCCCCGGCCGAGGCGGCCGACGCGCTGGCCCTCACCAACGAGCCCACCACGCTGGCCACCCTGCCGCGCCTGCTAGTGGTGGAAGACAATGACGAGGTGCGCCAGTACTTGCAGCAATTGTTCGCGCCCGACTTTGAGGTGCTGGCCGCCGCCGACGGCCTCGAAGGCTGGAGCCTGGCCCTGAGCCAGCTGCCGACCCTGATAATCAGCGACGTGATGATGCCGCGCAGCGACGGCCTAGAACTGTGCCAGCGCCTCAAGCAGCACCCCAAAACCAGCCACATTCCGGTGCTGCTACTCACTGCCCGCACCGCCGCCCTGCACGAGGTGGAAGGCCTCGACCTCGGGGCCGACGACTACGTGCCCAAGCCCTTCAACCCGCTGGTGCTGCAAGCCAAGGTGGCCGCCCTGCTGCGCAACCGCCGCCAGCTGCGCGAGTACTACCAGCGCCAACTGCTGCTGCAGCCCACCGAGGTCGTCATTCCCGACGCCGACCGCCTGTTTTTGGAGCAGGCCATGCGCGTGGTGGAGGCCCACCTCACGTACCCGGCCCTGAGCGTGGGCGTGCTGGCCGACGCGCTCTGCCTGACCCAGTCGGTGCTGTATCGCCGCCTCAAAAGCATCACGGGCCAAACGGCGGTCGAGTTTATCCGCGACGTGCGTATGAAGCGCGCGGCCCAGCTGCTGGCCCAGCCGGGGCTGCGCATTTCGGAAGTGGCCTACGAGGTGGGCGTCGAAAACGTGAAGTACTTCCGCAAGTCGTTTCAGAAAATCTACGGCATGGCCCCGTCCGAATACGCCCGCCAGCACCGGCCCGCCCACGCCGCCCCGCTGGTCGACGACGACGACGACTTGTAGGCCGGCCGTATTTACCGGCTTTTTGGCCCGGCCTGCAACCCTGCCCGGGGCCTGGGTACTCGTGGGCAGTACCAGCCCCGGCAGCTTTGCCCGCCCCCAGGCCCCGCGCCGGGAACGCAATGCGGGGCGCCCGTCGTTTTTCTAGTACCTTTGCCTTCCGTATGCGATTTTCCCGTCTTATTTCCGCCGCCCTGCTCGCCAGCACCCTGTCGCTAGGCGCCTGCACCGGCTACCAGAAGCTGCTCAAAAGCTCCAACGTCAACGAGAAGTACACGGCCGCCATCCAGTACTACGACAAGGGCGATTACTTCCGGGCGGGTACGCTGCTCGAGGAGCTGATACCGCTGCTGAAAGGCCGGCCCGAGGCCGAAAAGGCGCAGTTTTACTTCGCCAACACCAACTTCATGCAGCGCAACTACGTGCTGAGCGCCTACTACTTCAAGCAGTTTACCGACACCTACCCTAACTCACCGCTGGTCGAGCAGGCGTCGTTTTTGCACGCCAAGTCGCTGTTTCGCGACTCGCCCGGCTACGAGCTCGACCAAACCAATACCATTTCGGCGCTGGAAGTAATTCAGGATTTCCTGAACACCTACGCCACCAGCGAGTACCGCACCGAAACGGAAAGTATGTCGCAGGAGCTACAGAAGAAACTCGAAAACAAAGCCTTCCAGAGCGCCAAGCTCTATTACTCGCTGCGCTACAACCAGGCGGCCGTAACCTCGCTGGCCAATTTTACGCAGCAGTACCCGGCCTCCGTTTTTGCGGAGCAGGCCGATTTTCTGCGCCTGACGGCGCAGTATGCCTGGGCCAAGGAAAGCATCGAAAGCAAGCAGCGCGAGCGCTACGTCGATGCCGTAGCCATTTACCAGCATTTCATTGACACCTACCCGCAGAGCAAAAGCTTGCACGCAGCCCAGGTGATGTACGACGACGCCCGCGCCGAGATAGACCGCCTCAAAAACGTGCCGACCGAGCCCACGGCGGCAAATTAATGGGTGATTGCTAGCTGTATAATGGGTAATCGGGCTGAAATGACCGATTACCAACAACTACCAACCAGCAATTACTCATTAACCATTACTCATTAATAACTTCCCATGAAAGTCCCCGCATCCGCCTCCATCGTCACCCGCAACCTGGCCGACATCACGTCGGAAAACGGCAACGTGTACGAGGCTATTTCCATCATCTCGAAGCGCGCCAACCAGCTGTCGGTGAAGCTGAAAGAAGAGCTGGCCGATAAGCTGGCCGAGTTTGCCACCACCGTTGACAACCTCGAAGAGGTATTCGAAAACCGCGAGCAAATCGAAGTGAGCAAGCAGTACGAGCGCCAGCCCAAGCCCACCAGCCTGGCCATCGAGGAGTTTGTAGCTGGCGAGCTGCACTACGAAACCCCCGAGGCTGCCCCGGTAGTTATCCCCCGCGAGCTGTTTTAGGTTTTTCGTGCCGGGGGCTTCGAGCGTAGTGCGTAGCTAGAGCGTTTCTTTGCAAACAAATGACTAACCAGCCGCTAAGCACTGAGCACCAGGCACCAAGCGTGCTAAAAGGCCGCCGCCTGCTGCTGGGTGTGAGCGGCAGCATCGCGGCCTACAAAGCCGCCGCGCTCACCCGCCTGCTGGTGAAAGCGGGCGCCGAGGTGCAGGTTATTCTCACCGAGGCCGCCACCGCCTTCGTCACGCCCCTCACGCTGGGCACCCTCTCCAAAAAGCCCGTTCTGACGGGCTTTTTGCGTGATGCGGCCAGCGGGCAGTGGCACAACCACGTGGAGCTGGGCCTGTGGGCCGAGGCCTACGTGCTAGCCCCCGCCAGTGCCAATACCATCGGCCAGCTGGCCAACGGCTTGTGCCCCAATCTGCTGAGTGCCGTGTACTTATCGGCGCGCTGCCCCGTATTTCTGGCCCCGGCCATGGACCTGGATATGTACGCCCACCCAGCCGTGACGCAGAATATCGAGCGGCTGCGCTCGTTCGGCAACCACGTGTTTGCGTCGCCCAGCGGCGAGCTGGCCAGCGGCCTGGCCGGGCCGGGCCGCATGCTGGAGCCCGAAGAAATAGTAGCCGAGCTGGAGAAGTTTTTTGGAATGTAGGGTAAGCTTTAGCTTGCCTTTTCGAGCGTTTTGTTAAAAAGGCAAGCTAAAGCTTACCCTACTCTGAAGTATGCACGTCCTTCTCACCGCCGGCCCCACCTACGAGCCCCTCGACCCGGTGCGCTTTTTGGGCAACCGCTCGACGGGTAAAATGGGCTACGCCCTGGCCGAAGCTTTTGCCGAGGTAGGAGCGGCGGTCACGCTCATTAGCGGCCCCGTGCACCTGCCCGCGCCCGCCAGCCCGCGCATCCGCACGGTGCGGGTCGAGACGGCCCAGCAGATGTACGAAGCCGCCGCCGCCGTGGCCCCGGCGGCCGACGTGTGGGTGTTTGCCGCCGCCGTGGCCGACTACCGGCCCGCCACCGTGGCTCCCGAAAAGCTGAAAAAAGCCGGCGAAACCCTGACCCTGGAGCTAGTCAAAAACGTGGACATCGCCGCCACGCTGGGCGAAACCAAGCGCCCCGAACAATTTGCGGTGGGTTTTGCGTTGGAGACTACGAACGAGCTGGCCCACGCGCTGGGCAAGCTGCACCGCAAAAACTTCGACCTGGTGGTGCTCAATTCCTTGCGCGATGCTGGGGCGGGTTTTGGGCATGATACCAATAAAGTGTCGGTGCTCGACCGCGCCGGGCAGGTGCTTACTTTTGAGTTACAGGCCAAAACCGAGCTGGCCCGCCGCCTGGTGCAGCTCATTCAGGCCCGATTTGCTACTTCCTATGCGTAAACTTTTCACGGTACTGGCCCTGCTCGCGGGGCTGCTGGTGGCCCGCCCCGGCCGGGCGCAGGAGCTCAATGCCGAGGTGCAGGTGTCGCTCCAGAACGTAACCATTACCGACCCCAGCCTGGTCAACCAGATGCAGTCGGAAATGCGCCGCATTCTCAACGAAACCATCTGGACCAAGCAGACTTACGGCCCCAACGAGCGCATTCGGCTGCGCCTGTTCGTGGGCATTACCGCGATTCCGCAGGCCGGCACCTACCTGGCCACCATGCGCCTCATCGCCACGCGCCCGGTGTACGGCACCAGCTACGAAACCAACGTGCTGAGCCTCACCGACCGCAACTTTATTTTTAATTTCACGCCCACCACGCCGCTGCTGTTTTCGCCGGGTACCAACTCGTTTACCAGCAACCTGGCTTCGCTGCTGGGCTTCTACTCCTACATCGTTATCGGCACCGACCAGGACTCGTTTTCGCGGCTCGGCGGCTCGCCCTACTACGACCAGGCGCGCCTCATCGTGCAGTATTCGGCCGGGCAGACTACCACGACCAACGAATCGGATGTTGGCTGGACCGATTCGAACAGTAGCAACCGCTACTGGCTGCTCAACAACCTGCAAGACCCGCAACTCGAAGCCTTCCGCACCGCCCTCTACGCCTACTACCGGCAGGGGCTGGACATTTTCATCGAAAAGCCGGCTGATGCCCGCACCTCCATCGTGAGCGCGCTCAGCGGCATCCAAAAAGCCAACGCTCTGCGGCCGGGCACGCTCTTCGTGCGCGCCTTCTTCAACGCCAAGGCCGACGAGATTGTGAATATTTTCCGCACCAGCACCCCCGAGCAAAAACAGCAGCTCGTGACCATGCTCAGCGATGCCGACCCTGACGACCTGGCCAAGTACCAGACGCTACTTCAACCGTAAATGAGCAATCAACAATGAGCAATGAGCAGGCTATTTATTCCGCTTGTTTATTGCTCATTGCTCATTGATAATTACTTGCGATGTTACTCGATTTACGTATCCAAAACTACGCGCTCATCGAGCAGCTTGAGCTGCGGCCCTCGGCGCTGCTCAACATTATTACCGGCGAAACGGGGGCGGGCAAGTCCATTATGCTCGGGGCCATCGGGCTGCTGCTCGGCAACCGGGCCGACTCGAAAATGCTCTTCAATACCGAGCGTAAGTGCGTGATTGAAGGGCAGTTCGACATTAAAAATTACCAGTTGCAGGATATTTTCGAGTCCGAGGACTTGGACTACGAGGCGCAGTGCATCTTGCGGCGCGAAATCAGCCCGTCGGGCAAGTCGCGGGCCTTTGTCAACGACACGCCCGTGACGTTGGAAGCCCTGCGCAAGATTGGGGCGAACCTCATGGATATTCACTCGCAGCACGATACGCTGCTGCTGGGCGATGCCGTGTTTCAGCTCAACCTGCTCGACCTCTACGGCGGCCTCGTGCCCGCCCGCACGCACTACGGCAACGCCTACCGCCAGTACCGCAAGCTCGAAACCGACCTCAAGACCCTCGAAAACCAGGCCGCCCAGGCTAGCAAAGAGCTGGACTACAACAGCTTTCTGCTGAGCGAACTGGAAGAGGCCCGCCTCGACAACGAAGACCAGGAGGCGATGGAGCAGGAGGTGAAGCAGCTGGAGCACGCCGAGGAAATCAAGTACAAGCTCAGCCAGGCGCTGCACGGCCTGCGCGACAGCGAGTACTGCGCCACCGGCAGCATGAAGGACGCTGCCGTGCTGCTGGGCCAGGTGTCGGGCTACGCCGAAGCGTTTAAGGAGCTCAAGCAGCGCCTCGACTCGTGTTTAATTGAGCTGCACGACATCGCCGACGAGGTCGAAACCGCCGAGCGCCGCACCGAGGGCGACCCTGCCCGCGCCGAAGAGCTGCAAGCCCGCCTCACGGTGCTCTACAACTTGCAGCGCAAGCACCAGCGCCGCGATATGCCCGGCCTGCTTGCCGTGCGCGAGGAGCTACGCCAGAAAGTAGGCTCGGTGCTGAACCTCGACAAGGAAATAAATCGCCTGCGCAACGCCTGCGACACCGCCCTGGCCCAGGCCACCAAGCTCGCCAACCGCCTGTCCGACAGCCGCCGCAAGGCGTTCCCGGTCTTCGAGAAAGAGCTGAGCGCCCTGCTCGCCGACCTCGGGATGCCGCACGCCCGCATTGTGGTCGAGCATAAAACCGGTCCGCTCGCCGCCAGCGGCGCCGACGTGGTGAACATTCTGTTCACGGCCAACAAAGGCGCGCAGCCGCAGACGCTGAGCAAGGCTGCCTCGGGCGGCGAGTTTTCGCGCCTGATGCTGTGCATCAAGTACATGCTGGCCGATAAAACGGCTTTGCCCACGATAGTATTCGATGAAATCGACACTGGCATCAGCGGCGAAATCGCGGTGAAAGTGGGCCGCATGATGCAGCAGATGGCCCACAAGCACCAGCTCGTGGCCATCTCGCACCTGCCCCAGATGGCGGCGGCCGGCGATAC
>JAKONR010000564.1 GCA_022701825.1 Hymenobacteraceae bacterium
AAAATGGTATTGGCCTGCCCATCATGGTCTTGAACCCCGGTCCTGACAGCTTCGAGCAGCTACGCCGCTACCGCCTAGAGCCCGAAATCTACTCCTTGGAGCGCCTGCACGACTACCTGCAGGCCGCCCGCGAGGCCGCCCAAGATGGCCAGGGCCCGCTGCCGCCGCTGCACCTCAAGCTCGACACGGGCATGCGCCGCCTGGGCTTCGACGAAAACGACCTGCCCGCGCTACTCGACCTGCTGGCCCGGTACCGCGCCCAACTGCCCGTAGCTAGTATTATGACCCATCTCGCCGCCGCCGACGACCCCGCGCACGACGACTTCACGCGGCAGCAGCTTAGTACTTTCCGGCGCATGGCCGCCGCCATCGAGGCCGTGCTGGGCCGGCCGGTGCTCAAGCACGCGCTGAACTCAGCCGGCATCCGGCGCTTTCCGGAGGCGCAATTCGACATGGTGCGGCTGGGCGTGGGCCTCTACGGCGTGGAGGCCGGCGACGAAACCAGCCACAACCTGCGGCCCGTGAGCACGCTCCGCACCACCGTGTCGCAGGTGAAGACCCTGCCCGCCGATACTACCGTGGGCTACGGCCGGCGCGGCGCGGCCACCGCCCACGAGCGCCGCCTCGCCACGCTGGCCATCGGCTACGCCGATGGCTATGACCGGCGCTTTGGCACCGGCGCGGGGCTGGTGCTGCTGCACGGCCGCCGCGCCCCGGTGGTGGGCTCGGTGTGCATGGACATGGTGATGGTCGACGTAACCGACATCCCCGAAACGCAGCCCGGCGACGTGGCCGTGCTCTTTGGCGAGGGCTTGACAATCAACGAGCTGGCCGGCCGCATTGGCACCATTCCCTACGAAATCCTCACCAACGTGAGCGAGCGCGTGAAGCGCGTGTTCGTGAGCGAGTAGGGGCGGTGCAAGCTTTAGCTTAGGCCCAAAATGTCGCCTTTTGGCCGCCCGGTATTGCCAACGTTGCGGCGGGCTTCGCGTAAGCGGGGCATCGCTCTTGCGCACCTTACCTACTTTTTCTTATGAATAAGCCCACTTTAGCCCTGCTGGCCGCTGCCGCTCTCACCTTTGCCAGCAGCTGCAGCGACCTGAAAAAGTCGGACGACAAAACCACCCTCGGCGATGCTACGCCCGACACGGCCGTAGTGGCCCGCACCGGCGAAACGGCCGGCGACGTAGCCGCCAACGCTGCCAACTCGGTTGAGAATGCCGCCGACAAAGCCGGCGCGGCCGTCAGCAACGCCTTCGATATCACCAAGGCCAAGCTGGCCGACGTGAAATTTCCGGAAGTGAACCTGCCCGGCGTCACCATCCGTGGCAACGACGACTATGAAGTGTACGGCGTGGATGAAAAGGTGCTTTTCGACACCGATAAGGCCACCATCAAGCCTGGCGCAGCCGAGGCGCTCAAGCAAATTACCGCCTCCATCACCCAGCGCTTTGCTGGCAAAGACGTGCGCGTGCTGGGCTTCGCCGACTCGCGCGGCGACAAAAGCTACAACCGCGCCTTGAGCAAGGAGCGCGCCGAGGCTGTGAAAAACTACCTCGTAACCACCAACAAACTGCCCGCCGACCGCGTGAGCACCGAGGCCTTCGGCGAGGAGCAGCCCGCCGCCAGCAACGCCACCGCCGCCGGCCGCCAGGAAAACCGTCGCGTTGAAATCGCGGTAAAAGTGAAGTAATCCACCCGCAGCTCCAACCCGGACCGCAGATTCAAACGGATTAAACGGATTTCGCAGATACGCTTGCCAAAGGCAAGCTGACTAAGCTGCTGGACAAAACAAGAAAGCCGCCTGAAAAGGCGGCTTTCTTGTTTTTAATCGAACATCATACACCTCGCATAGTCAGCTTGGCGCAGCCAAGCGTATCTGCGAAATCCGTTTAATCCGTTTGAATCTGCGGTCCGGGTTGGAGCTGCGGCGCTTGCTTACTTGACGTAGGCATCGACCTCGGCGCGCATCATGGCATTGAAGCGCGAGCCGCCGTTGGCGAGCGTCACCAGGTTCCAGCCGCGGCCAATGGCATAGCTCCAGGTGCGGCTGTCCTTGAACTCGAACGTGGGCCGCAGAATCTGGCCGTAGGGCGTGTAGTTATCCATGAAGTTGGTCGTGTAGAACTTATCGCCGCTCACAATCCACTCCATCGCCACGTAGAAGCCCTCCTCGGGCGCCGGGATGTTGTAGCTCGTCAGGTCCACCGTAAACCACTCGCCGCCCCGCGCCGCCGACACAATCACGCTCTCGCCGAGCATGTCCGAGTTGGGGGCGCTGTAGTTGCCGTCGGCCTTGTAGAGGCGCACCCGGAAGGGCTCGCGCGGGAAGCCGTTTTCGCCGATATAAAACGATACCGAGCGCACGAAGCCCAGCCTTTGGCCTTCTCATTTTTGCACAAAAAAGCGTACTGGCTGCCCGGCATCCCCTGAATCATGCCCGCGCCGGGCGAGTTGGAGTGCGCGCCCAGCATCAGCGGCTTCACCTTACTGGCTTCCACCACCACGTTGGCCAGGGCGATGGGCTGCTTCGGAATTTGCAGAATAACCTCCTCCATATTGGCTCCGCGCTTCACAAACAGCGCCGTGCGCTTATAGCCCAGCGCCATCACCACAATAGAGTCTTCGGTAACCTTGGTCGGCATGGCCAACTGGAAATAGCCATATTCGTTGGTGAGCGCTCCGGTCTGCTCCTCACGCAGGTTAATGGAGGCAAATGGGATAGGGCTCTGGGTTTCGGCATCGACCACGCGGCCCGTAATGCGGCCCTCTTGGGCGTAGCTAACAACAGGCGAAAGCCCGATAACGGATAAAATAAATAGTAGTCGCTTTAGCATATCGGTAAAAGCTAAAAAAGATGCTTAATGCACAAATTTAGTACAGCACTAAATGAACTTCCTCGCCTTTGAATAAAAATAACTCGGTATTAGGCTCTCAGCTGAAATAATTTATTTATTGGCTTGTTATAATGATATTTTTTTATTATATAAAAGACTACGATGCTTCATTGGCAATGCTATTATACAAATTTGAAGTAACTTGCAGCCATTATATAAGAAGTTATACTATCTAAGCTAAGTGAAAAATAGGTACCTATTTAGTATACTACTAGGGGGGTGCGCCCTGGTGCCACGCAGCTGGGCCCAAAGCCCGGCGGCAGCGGTAGCGGCAGCACACCCGCCGCTCGCCGCGCCGCCGCCCGGTAGCGGCTCTTCACTAGAGGGCCTGTGGCACGGCAGGCTGCCCTTGCCTGGTGGTAGCTTGCCTCTGACCGTGAGCGCGGTAAATCTGACGGGAGGCGGCTATTTTTCGGCCATCGATGTGCCTATGCAAAAGCTCAGCCGCGTGCCTGCCGACCTGCAAGCCCTGCCCGGCACCGACTCGGTGCGCCTGGAAGTGCCGCAGCTGGGCAGCCGCCTGGTAGCCCGCCTCGACTCGGGTGGCCTGCTGCTACGCGGCACCTGGACGCAGCCTGGCCTGCGGGCGCCGTTAGTGCTGCGCCGTGCGCCGCTACCCGCCGCCGCCACCAACGTAGCTACCCTCAGCCGGCCATATCGGGAAGAAAAAGTGCTATTTTCCAACTTCGCAGCGCGCATCAAGCTGGCGGGCACGCTCACGGTGCCGGCCGGTGCGGGGCCTTTTCCGGCCGTGGTGCTGCTCTCCGATATTGGGGCGCAGGACCGCGACGGCCACCCCGCCGAGCCTGCTGAAAAAAGCGCCACCGCTCCTCCCTACCCGCTGCTGAGCTTGCTGGCCGACTACCTCACCCGCCACGGCGTGGCCGTGCTGCGCATGGCCGACCGCGGCGTGGGCCAGTCAGAGGGCAACAATGCCACCGCCACGCCCGCCCAGCGGGTGGGCGACGCGCAGGCGGCGCTCAATTTTCTGCGCACCCGGCCCGAGGTGGACCTACTGCACCTGGGCCTCGTCGGCCACGGCGAGGGGGCCAACGTGGCCCTGCTGGCCGCCGCCCAGCCGCTGCCGCCCGCCTTTGTGGTGAGTTTGGCGGGCTATGGCCTGCCGGGCTTCGAGACGCTGCAAGCCCAGCAAACGGCCGCTTTGCAAGCTCAAAAGCTGACCCCGGCGCAGCTCGACGTGCGCCTGCGCCGCCTCACCACCCTGGCCGAATTGGTGCGCTACTCCACCAACCTCGACCAGACGCAGGCCATGATAGCCAACCTCTTGCGCCAGGACGAGCCCGACCTGCTGCCCACTACCATCCAGGCCCGCGCCGCCGCCCAGCTCACGCCCTGGCACCGCGCCTTTTTGGCCTTTAACCCCCTCGAAAAGCTAGAAGCCGTGCAGGTGCCCGTGCTGCTGCTGAGCGGCCTCGCCGACGAGCAGGCCCCGCCCGCCCAGCACCAGGCCGCCCTCGAAAAAGAGCTGCGCGACAATGGCAACCGCACCGTGGTGGGCCAGCGCCTGGCGGGCGTCAACCATTTGCTACAACCACCTACTACCCAATGGGTAGTGCTCGACGGTGAGCCGCGCCCCATCGTGGCCCCGGCCCTGCTCGAAAGCCTGAAAACGTGGCTCGCCGCGCAAACGAAAAAGTGACATGAATTTTTAATGCGGCATGGAGCCGCGTCGTAGTCTGGCAGTCAATTCAGGCCCTGTCTACGCACGAATCCGTGGCGTGCGCTATCATTGTCGGCCGCCAGCGCGGGCGGCTGCGGGCCGGCCGATTGGCAATTAGGCCGTAGCCAGCAGCTAGCGCTTGGCCAACAATAGCTTAGGGGCGCATGGATTTTAAATATGATACCGACTTACTGATATTGGGGCCGGTGGCTATGCTGCTGGTGCTGGCGCTGCGGCGGCTGCTCGACCTGCCCGAGCGCCTGCCTCGCTGGAACCGCTGGCTGTCGTGGCTGTGGCTGCCGGCCAGCGCCGCATTTGCCTACTCGGCCACGCACTTTCGCCGCGATACGGCGCTGGGTGAGGCGTATATGTTTTTGGTTCTCAGCGTAGCGCTGGGCACGCTGTGGCTATTGCGCGACTACCGCCCGGCTCGCACCGTGCTAGTAGGAGTAGTGCTGCTGTGGGTGCGCTGGGCGATTAAGCTGACGCTGCTACTGGGCAATTACAGCTTGCTGCCGCCCTACGCCAACTACTACGACATGGCGAGTAAGCTAACTACTATGCTGCTGTTTGGGCTGCTGGCAGTGGCTGGCAGCCAAAAGAAAACCCTGCTGAAGGAGCAAAAGCAGCGAGAAGGAGAAGCCCGCGCCCGCGAGCAGGTAGCGGCCCAAAATGCCGAGCTGGAGCGCCTGGTGGCCGCCCGCACGGCTGCCCTCACCCAGCAGTCGGAAGAGCTGAGCGAAGCGCTGGATGAATTGCAAACTATCCAAAACCAGCTGATTCAGGCCGAGAAGATGGCGAGCCTGGGTGAGCTCACGGCCGGCATCGCCCACGAGATTCAAAACCCGCTCAACTTCGTCAACAACTTCGCCGAGGTCAGTAGCGAGCTGCTCGATGAGCTGGCCGACGAGCAAACCCGCCCCGCGCCCGACCCCGAGCTGGAAGCCGAGCTACTGGCCGACTTGCAGCAAAACCTCGAAAAGATAACCCACCACGGCAAGCGGGCGGCCAGCATCGTGCGCGGGATGCTGGAGCACAGCCGCACGAGCACCGGCGAGCGCCAGCCCACCGACCTCAACGCGCTCTGCGACGAGTACCTGCGCCTGGCCTACCACGGTCTGCGGGCCAAAGACAAGAGCTTCAACGCCACTTTACAAACGGACTTTGCCCCGGTGCTGCCGCTGGTCGAGGCCGTGGGGCAGGATTTGGGCCGGGTGCTCTTAAACCTGTTTACCAATGCCTTCTACGCTGTGCGCCAGCGCCAGCTGGCCGCCGCGCCCGGCTACGCGCCCACCGTGCGCGTGAGCACGGCCCGCGCCGGCGACGAGGTAGTGGTGCGCGTGCGCGACAACGGCACGGGCATCCCGGAAGAAGTGCAGCAGAAGATTTTTCAGCCCTTTTTCACCACCAAGCCCAGCGGCGAGGGCACCGGCCTGGGGCTCTCGCTGAGCTACGATATTGTGGTGCAGGGCCACGGCGGCACGCTCGAAGTGGACAGTGAGGAAGGCAACTACACTGAGTTTATCATGCGGCTACCGTTTCGCACGGCCGGGTAAGTGATTTTGGTACAGATTAGCAATGAATAACCACCAACCTCCCGATGGCAAGCGGCAATGAATTTATGGATACGGCGCTGGGCCTGGGGCTGGTGTACTGGGGCCGCAAAGCCCTCGACCTGCCCACCCGCCTGCCCACCTGGGACCGCTGGCTGACGCGGCTGTGGCAGCCGGCGGCGGTTATCATCGTGCTGGGCGTGGTGGTGGGCGGGCCGGTAGTGGGCTGGTTCGACGACCTGTTTATCGGGGCCATGATGGCGCTGGGGGCGGCCGTGGGCTGGCGGCTGCGCGCCTACCGGCCGGCCTTTTGGGTGGGCGTGGGGCTGGCGCCCTACGCGCTGTACATGGTGCTGGGCGTGCTGCTGCGGCTATCGGGCCGCGACGTGCTGCACACGCTCGACAGCGGCGGCAACCTCGAAACCCTGCTGGTGCTGTGGACGGGCAGCCTGTTTTTCGTGGCCCGCAGCCAGCACAAAACCCTGGCCGCCGAAGCCCAGCGCCGCCTCGAAGCCGAGCAGGAGCAGCGCCGCATCCTAAGCCAAAACCACTCGCTGGAACACGAGGTAAACCAGCGCACCGCCGCCCTGGCCCAACAGACCGACGCCCTGCGCACTACCTTGCAAGAGCTGCGCGACACGCAGGAGCAGCTCATTCAGGCCGAGAAAATGGCGAGCTTGGGCGAACTCACGGCGGGCATCGCCCACGAGATTCAGAACCCACTCAACTTCGTCAACAACTTCGCCGAGGTCAGCAGCGAACTGGCGCAGGAGCTGGCCGAAGAGCGCGCCCGCCCCACCCGCGACCCCGAATTGGAGGCCGAATTGCTGGCCGATTTAAAGCAGAACCTCCAGCGTATTGGCCAGCACGGCAAGCGGGCGGCCGGCATCGTGCGCGGGATGCTGGAGCACAGCCGCGCCAGCACGGGCGAGCGCCAGCCCACTGACCTCAACGCGCTCTGCGACGAGTATTTGCGCCTGGCCTACCACGGTCTGCGGGCCAAAGACAAGAGCTTTAACGCCACTTTACAAACGGACTTTGCCCCGGTGCTGCCGCTAGTGGAGGCCGTGGGGCAGGATTTGGGCCGGGTGCTCTTAAACCTGTTTACCAATGCCTTCTACGCCGTGCGCCAGCGCCAGCTGGCCGCCACTGAGCCCGGCTACGCGCCCACGGTCAGCGTTCGCACCAGCTACCGCGACCGCGAGGTGCAGGTAGTGGTGCACGACAACGGCACGGGCATCCCGGAGGCGGTGCGGGCCAAGATTTTCCAGCCCTTTTTCACGACTAAGCCCAGCGGCGAGGGCACGGGGTTGGGGCTAGCGCTGAGCCACGATATCGTGGTGCAGGGCCACGGCGGCGCGCTCGAAGTGGCGAGCGAGGAGGGTGCAGGCACTACGTTTACTATTAAATTACCAGTGTAGCGGCCAGCTAAAGCTTACCCTACAAGTACCTTTACACAGATGAAAATCCTGGTTGTTGACGACGAAAGCGACGTGCAAGTGCTGTTTGAGCAGCGCTTTCGGCGCGAAATCCGCAGCGGCGCGCTGAGCTTCTCCTTCGCTTTTTCGGGCGAGCAAGCGCTTGACTACCTGCACGAACACCATTCCGAGGTCGTGCTCATTCTCTCCGACATCAACATGCCCGGCATGAGCGGGCTGGAGCTGCTGCGCCGCGTGCGCACCGAGGCCGCCCCGCCGCCCCCGCCCCGCGTGATGATGATAAC
>JAKONR010000008.1 GCA_022701825.1 Hymenobacteraceae bacterium
AAGGGCGGCGTGGGTTTTTCGGCCGTGGAGGGCACCATGAGCGAGGCCGCCGCCCGCCAGCTGCACATGCCCGACCCGCATTTCTACGCCACCGGCGTGAGCGTGGTGCTGCACCCGCGCAGCCCCCACGTGCCCATCATCCACATGAACGTGCGCTACTTCGAGGCCGGCAACGGCGAGGCGTGGTTTGGCGGCGGCATCGATTTGACGCCCATTTACGTGGATGAAGCGCAGGCCCGGCGCTTTCACCAGCGCCTGAAAGCCGCCTGCGACAAGCACGACCCCACGTACTACGCCCGCTTTCACCAGTGGGCCGACGACTATTTCTACCTGCCCCACCGCCAGGAAACGCGCGGCGTGGGCGGCATTTTCTACGATAGATTGACCGTGGGCAAGGACGGTACGGCGGCCGAGCTCTTCCGCTTTATGCAGGACGTAGCCGAGGTATTCGGCCCCTTCTACAGCCAGCTGATGCGCGAAAATCACGCCCTGCCCTTCGGCGCGCGCGAGGAAGCCTGGCAAACGCTGCGCCGCAATCGCTACGCCGAATTTAACCTCGCCTTCGACCGCGGCACCCGCTTCGGCCTCGAAACCGGCGGCCGCACCGAAAGCATCCTCATGAGCCTGCCGCCCCGCTGCGGCTGGAGCTACAACCCCGCCCCGCCCGAGCCCGGCTCGCCCGAGGCTACTACGCTGGGCTGGCTGCGCAAGGGCGTGGAGTGGGTTTAAGAGTTAAGAGTTAAGAGTTAAGAGTTAAGAGTTAAGAGTTAAGAGTTAAGAGTTTAACTGGTTTGCTAGTGTAGGGTTGGCCCTTTTGAATCTTTCTTTTTATGATGTTGCCCAGCCTCTTCTTAACTCTCAACTCTCAACTTTTAACTCTTAACTCCCTGCTAGACCTTGACCACCGGCTGCTGCTGGCCATCAACCACGCCCACACGCCCAGCCTCGACCGGCTGATGGTGTACGCCTCCGACCGCTACACCTGGTTTCCGGCCTACGCGGTGCTCATTCTGTGGCTGATTGATATTTTCCGGCGGCGCGCCTGGCAGGTGCTGCCGCTGCTGGTGGGCGCGGTAGCCCTGGCCGACAGTATCACGAGCAAGCTTTTCAAGCCCTATTTTGCGCGGCTGCGGCCGTGCCACGCGCCGGGCTTTTTGGGCCGGCTGCACCTGCCCGATGGCTGCGGCGGGCAGTTCGGCTTTTTGTCGTCGCACGCGGCCAATTCGTTTGCGCTGGCCGTTTTTCTGCTGCTGGTGCTGCCGGGACCGCGCTTCCGGGCGCTCAAAATCACGGCTTTTGGCTGGGCCGGGCTGCTGTCTTACAGCCGCATGTACCTGGCCGCGCACTACCCCAGCGACATCGTGGGCGGGGCGCTCATCGGGGCCGGGCTGGGCTGGGCGGCGGCGCGGGTATTTCGGCGCTGGTTTTCAGCGACGCGGTAGCTACCACTGCTTCGAACCAGCGGCCAGCCCCAAAAGCGGCCCCGCACCTAGCACCTGTACAATGGGCTGGGCGCGGGGCCGCTTTTGGGGCTGGCCGCCTGATACGACTGCTTAGTACTTCACAAACAGCTGCTTGGTAATGGTGCCGGCGTTGTAATACAGCAGGTAGTACATGCCCGGCTGCAGGGCCTGCACATCGAGCGAGGTGGCCGTGGTGCCGGGGGCGGCCGCCACGCGCCGCACCTTCTGGCCGGTGGCCGTGCTGATTTCCAAGTACCCGTTCACGCTTTGCGGATATTGCACTTGCAGCGACGTGACCACGGGATTGGGGGCGATGAACAGCTCGGGGGCCTCGTCGCTCACGGCGGCCACGGGGCCATACGAAGCACCGGTTTTGCTGTCGATGATGCGCAGGCGGTAGTAAATCGTGCCCTTGCCCGCCGTTTTGTCGAGCAGGCTGTAGCTGCCCGAGGCCAGCCCGCCGGGCACCGTGCCCACCATGGCAAAATGCTGGCCATCGGTGCCTTTTTCGACCTCATAAGAGCTGATGCCCACTTCGTTGGCCGTTTTCCAGTTGAGCACTACCTGGGTGCCGCTCTTTTTGGCCTGAAAGGCGACCAGCGTGACGGGCAGCGTGCCGGTGCTGGTAGTGAAGGCCGGGCTCGGCACGGCATCGCCATACTGGCGGCTCACCACGTCTTGCAGCCGAAACTTCCAGTAGCCGGTAGAGCGGGCCGTGTTGCCCACGGCGATGCTGCCGGTGTAGGGCGTGTAGGTCTGGCCATTTTCGCTCACCACGATGTCGGCCGTGCGCAGCGAGGTCCACGCGCTCAGGGTATTCTGGTTGTAGTCGGCGGCTACCGAGGGCACGGGCAGCGCGGCGTTGGTGACGAGGCGCAGCTCGGAGAGGTTGAGTTGGTGTTCATTCTGCACGGGGCTGAAGAACTTTACTTGCAGAGTTTTGGGGCGCTTCCAGTTGCTGGCCGGGTCAAAAACCGGGGCCAAAATAGCCGGAAAATCGCCGTATTGGAAGATAAGCCCGGTGCTGGTCGCCTTTATTTTGAAAGGCTGGTACTGCTTGCCAAGGGTTTCGAGCGTCACTAGGTCGAGTTGCACCGCCACTTGCCCGTTGAAGTAAACCCGGAAGTCGGACGGGGTTGATATTTCCTGGCGGTTGATGCGGGCAATAACCCGGCCCTGCTCGTCCAGCACCTGCAGGTAGCCCGTATCGCCGCGTTTGTCAAAGTCACTGGCCGGGTACGCCACCTTGCCCGAGAGCGTCCAACTGGTGAGGTCGCTGGCGCTGGTGGTGAGGTTGCGCGTGGTCGTTACGGTCATGTTGGCCGCCATGGGGTGCAGCTGCACGTTCACGTCGGGCGCCGTTTTGTTGATGGTCATCACGTTGCTGCGCACGCGCCAGCGCTCCCAAATCGCGGGGTTGTAGGTGTCGGCGGCCGGGTCGCGGCTCCAGCCGTACATCCCGTTTTCTACGCCCCCGTTGAAGAGCACGCCTTCGTTGAGCGGAATGCCGCTGATGGTATCCGGCATCACGGCGGTGTAGTAGCTGGCCTTGCCAATGGCCTGCTTGGGCAGGCTGGCGCCTTTCCACGACAGCACCACGTCGCCGCCACTCACTTCGAGCCGAATGGCGTAGCGCTTGTCGGCTTCCATGGCCACGGTGTCGCTCTGAAACTCGGACAGGCTGTTGTTGCGCCACTCGTTCACGACCAGCTTATCGTTTACCCACAGCCGCACGCGCTTGGTTACGCGGGTGTAAAACACGTATTTCTGGCTGGTCTGGGGCTTCACGAAGCCCGTCCAGCGCGCCGAGTTGTTGGGCTCGGGCGCCTGCACGGTTTCGGCCAGCGAGGAAGAGGCGATGAAGACGTTGTCCAGGTTTTCGCCCAAAAACTGCTGCAGCAGCAGCCCCTGCTTGCCCGTTACGGTGAGCGTACCCACCGTTTGCTCCTGAATGGTGTTCAGGCCGCTGATGCGCCAGCGGTGCACGCCCGCGTGGAAGCCCTCGTCGCAGTGGTAGAGGTAGTAGTCGGCGCCCACCTTCACGAAGGTGCCCGTTACGGCATTGCTACCCAGGCCGTAGGGCGCTTCCTCCATCTTGATATCGGCCCGGCGCACCACCCCGAACTGGCCCACCATGAGGCCGTTGTCGAGGTAGTGGTTCCACTTGTTGGTTTGGCCGTTTTTCCAGAACTCCCCGTTGTAGCCCCAGAAGATGCTGCGGTCGATGGCCTGGGCAAACGAGCCCGCGTACTCCACGCCGTTGCCGATGTCGTAGGCCCCGTCGGAGGGGTATTCGCCCTGGTAGTCGGGGGTGGTGCTGGGCGAGGTTTTCCAGAGCCACTTATTGGTGCCCACCTGCACGCCCCCCAGGTGGTAGCCCGCGCCGCGGGGGCTGAGGCTGTTGGGGCGGTCGGTGCAAAAAGCCATCACCACGCCGGTCGAGGTTACCTGGTTGCGCCGCAGGTAGCCGTCGCTCGTCACGGGGTCGGTGGCCGTAATGGGTTGGGTCGTAGCCATCACTTGCTCGGGGCCCCACTGGGGGTTGTCGCTGCCATCGAAACCGGTGAGTAGCTGCTTTTTCCAGACGGCGGGCTGCCCCAGGCGGTTGTCGCCGATGTTCCAGAGCGAGCCGTCGGTGTAGAGCTGGTAGGCGGCGCTGGGCGTCTCGATGCCGGTGTAGCGCAGGTTGCCCCTCGAGGGCAGCTCCACCACTTGGCGGCGCTGCGTCTTGTTGTTCAGCAGCAGGGCGTAGGTGCGGCCGTTGCCGAGCGTGGTCACGCACTGCATCCGGTTGAAGTTATCATCGTAGGCCGCCCGCCGGCCCATGCTCCAGTTGCGTATCAGGCGCCACGACCCATTGTCGGGGGCCAGCGGCCGGGTGTAGTCAACCGCAAATTCGAGGTAGTTGGCAAACACGCGCTGCGGATTATTGGGGTCCACGGCGCAGCTGTAGAAGTAGCCCAGGTACGCTACCTGGTTGAGGTAGGCGCGGCTAGCCGAGAAGTGCTGCGAGCGCAGGTTGCCCACGTCGCCCACCCAAAACGAGCCATCGGGCTGGTACGCCAGGTAGGGCTGCGCCTGGCCGTAATTAGCGGCTTCAAAAGACTTGGTATTGATAAAGCAGAACTTGTCATCGCCCACGGCGGGGTCGTTGGCGTAGCCCCCGGCCTGGCCCAGGGTCCAGCTGGGCTGGCCCGTGAGGGCATTATAAGCCTTCACCTGGTGGTTGCCGCCGCTGGCCACCTGGTTGTCGAGCGAGCCGTCGATAACCGTCAGCGTGCGGGCATCGGGCGAAACCGCCAGGGCGGTGGGCGCCGGCAGGTTGGCCAGCACCACGCCCGATGGCGTGCCCGTACCCGAGGCATTCAGAATAAATTTCTCGACCGTATTGGTATCGTGAATCAGCCACAGCGCGTCTTCGCCCACCAGGGCCAGCTGCCGGGGCTTGTTCACGCTCCAAGTACCTACTACGGCGCCGGTTCGCTTATCCAGCACCCGCACCAGGTTATCGTTGACGTGGGCTACAAACAGGAAATTTCCCCGTTGCTGCACCGCCATCCCACTGATAATAGAGTTGCTGGTTAAGTCAATAGCCGAGTATATATTATGGCCGGCCGAGACGTTGGTACCACTCGGAAAAACAACATCCTTGTCGTCGGCTACCTTGGTAGCGGCCACAAAGCCGGTGTTGGCATCGGTGGGGCCACCCCAGTACACGTAGGTGCCATCCGAGGCCACGTAGCACGTCGACTGCGCATCTACCTCGTGTATCTTGAGCCGCACCTGCGGATTAGCAATGTCGAACTTCTGGTACGAGCAGGCCTCGCCCTCCGTGTAGCCCACCGCGTAATAAGCATAATTGCCGGCCACTACCATGCCCGTGATAGCCTGGGCCGCCCGGTTAACGGTGCTCCCCGTTTTGGCCTGGCTGGTGTTGCCGATTACGCCTTCCCACTCATACTTCACGTTGCCGGAAACCACCTTAACGCTGTAGTTGCCGTCGGTGGCGAGGTTGCCCTCGTCGTCGAGGCCGTCCCAGTTGGCCGCGTGCGCTCCGGCTTGGTACGGCACGTTGCTCCAGAGCGTGCGCACCAGGGTGCCATCGCTGGCAAAAACACCCGCGCTCGTGGTAGCAGCGGTGCTCAACGTAAAGGAAAACGGCAATCGTGGGCTCGCCTGCCCAAATCCAGCCGTGGGCAAGCCGTAGGCCAACAGCAGCGAAACCCCTACTGAGCAGGCGATTTTGCCAAGGGCTTTCGCCCGGCCGGCCGGTATCGCCCAAGCGGTAGTTGCTTCGGCCAGCCCTGGCCGGCTACTACTAAAGCGCCCCATTCCGGCCGTCACGGCAAGGACAGAAGCATGCACGTATCGCTTGACCTTCTCACGCGCATACCCCAGATAAATTTTAGCCATATAATAATAGATTACTCGATAAAATCCGTTAAGTCTGCTTTTAAGCAAAAGCAGCCGCTTCACAGTAAAATCATATTTGCAATCAGCTTGCTTTACTTGTGAGAAAGTGGTCAGGACCTATAATAAATTACCTGCCCACCTCTACGGCTTAGCCAAATTACAACCCGCAGCCTGGGATAAAAAATGATATTTTAGTGAATAGAGCATTAAAAACCCGTCTTTTTTGTACATAATATGCTTATTTACAGCATACTAAGTCATTAAAAATAAAAGTAATATTTTTTGGGTTTTGCAGATTAATAATGTTCATTTCTATAATAAATGCAATTCCTATTTTAAATGCCTTTCGGGCGCAGCTAGCACTTAGCCAATATTAAATTGACAATCATGTACTACCCGTAATAATTTGTACAATTCTATGTCACGGCTTAGCCTTTAGTGGCTTGCCTGGCTAGCGTAGCTAGCGGCCCTGGCTTCCCCAAACGATACCGGGCCCCAGCACGGCGCGGCTTAGCCGGGACTACGTGGCTTGGCCGGCCAAGCCACGTAGTCCCGGCTAATAGATAACGCATTGGTTACTAAACAAAAAAACCACCCCATAGCACGCAGCTAAAGGGCGGCACAGGTGCCAGCAATTCTAGTTAAGCGCAAGCGACGGCCTAGCTGCCACGTGGCTGAGGCCAGCCAGCCGCGACTGGCCTAGCCACGCCCCAGCAGCCGGGCCACGTATTTGCCTACGATATCGAATTCCAGGTTTACTACCTCGCCGGCTTGCAGCTGATGGAAGCCCGTGTGCTCGTAGGTATACGGAATGATGGCCACCGAAAAAGCGCCTGGCTCGCTGTCGAAGCACGTCAGGCTCACCCCGTTAATCGTGATGGAGCCTTTCTCTACCGTCAGGCGCTGCGGGCCGGGCTCGTGGCGGAAGCGGTAGAGCCAGGAGCCGTTTTGGTCTTCTACGCGCACGCACTCGGCCGTGGCATCGACGTGGCCCTGCACGATGTGGCCATCGAAGCGCCCGCCCGCAGCCAGGCAGCGCTCCAGGTTGATGTGCCGGCCGGGCTGCCACTGGCCCAGATTAGTCTTCTTAAGCGTTTCGGCAATGGCCGTAACGGTATGGGTGCCAGCCGCTACGTCGAGGGCAACTACCGTGAGACATACCCCATCATGGGCCACGCTCTGGTCGATTTTGAGCTCGCCCGCAAAGGGCGACTGCACGGTAAAATGGCGGTTGGCGCCTTCGTCGCTCACGCCCACAATCGTACCCAACGCTTCAATTATTCCTGTAAACATGACCGCAGATTCAAACGGATTAAACGGATTTCGCAGATACGCCTGCTAAAGCAGGCTGACTAGCTTCTGACTTGAATAGAACCAACCAGGACAGCCCTAATAAGGTTAGTCAGCCCGGCATAGCCGGGCGTATCTGCGAAATCCGTTTAATCCGTTTGAATCTGCGGTGCGGGTCACTTGCCGCGGCCTTCCAGGATGATTTTCAGGGTGAAGAGCAATACCCGAAAATCCATCGACAGGCTCATGTTTTCGATGTAGAGAATATCGAATTTGAGGCGCTCGACCATTTGAGCTACCGTTTCGGCGTAGCCGTATTTCACTTGGCCGAGGCTGGTGAGGCCGGGGCGCACACGGTGCAGGTGGCGGTAATGGGGAGCTATTTTGGTAATCTGGTCGATGAAAAACTGGCGTTCGGGGCGCGGGCCGACCAGGCTCATGTCGCCCTTGAGCACGTTCCAGAACTGCGGAAACTCGTCGAGGCGCACCTTGCGCATAAAGCGGCCCCACTTGGTTACGCGCGGGTCGTGGTCAGAACTCAGCGAGGGGCCCATTTTCTCGGCGTCGAGGTACATCGAGCGAAACTTGATGATGCTGAACGGCAGCCCGTTTTTGCCGATGCGCTCTTGCCGGTAAAACACCGGGCCGGGCGACGACGACTTGACCATGCACGCCGTGAAGGCGTATACGGGGCTGGCCAGCAGCATAAACAGCGCCGCGCCCACCACGTCGAACACGCGCTTGAGCACCTGCTGCCACGGCGGCAGCAAGTCCTGCTTTATCTCGATGAGGGGCGTGCCAAAAATGTGATTGACCTTCACCGACCCGAGCAGCATCTGGTACAAATCGGGCAGGATGCTGATGCGAGCTGGTACACCTTCGAGCAAGGCCAAAATCTCCTGAATGCGGCGGTGTTCGCTGGGCTCGATGGCAATAATCACTTGCTCGATTTGGAGGGCCGGCACCAGGTCCGGCAGCTGCTGGTAAGGGCCCGCTGCGGGCAGCTCTTGGGCCAGCTCGGCATTGATGCCATCGCCAAACGGCACGAAGCCCACCAGCCGAAGCCCCAGGTGCTGGCCCGTGCGCCGCAGCTCCTTGAAGGTATTCATTGCCAAGGCATTAGAGCCAATAAGTAACGCCGGAAAGAAAATCTGCCCGCTGCGTACCAGGCGCTGGACGCTGCTTACGGCGCCGGTGTGCAGTACCGCCGTGAGGGTATAATGCAGCAGAAAATAGGCCGATACCGTTTTATAATACAGGCGGTAGCTGCTCACGCCATCGTCGAGCAGCAGGGCAAAAAAGATGACTACCACGCCCACCACCGACATGCGGGCCAGGCTGATAAGCTCGGACAGCCGCGATTTGCGAAAAATATCGCTGTACAGCCCAAATAGCGCGTAGAGCAGCACCCAGAACGTGGCCACCATGAGCGCGGCCCCGCCCAAGCCAACGAGCACCGCTTCGGTAAAGCGGGCACCGTCAAGCTCTTGCAGCAGATATTTGCGTAGCAGAAAAAAGCCTATCCAGGCCAGCAACGCCGCCCCAAAATCGGCCACCAGAAGCTTTACATACTGAAGACGGCGGAGCAAAAGCAAAGGCGGGGGTAACGTCGTATTTTCGCGGCGGGCTGCGCAAAAATAGGGCTACGCCTCCCGAATACTCCAACCACTCCGCTTATCATTTCTCCGATTTCTTCCGACCGCGATACCTATCGCCACCGCGGCCAGCGCCGGGCGCTGGTAAAGCTGCTGCGCGAGCAGCGCGGCATCCGCGACGAGCGGGTGCTGG
>JAKONR010000032.1 GCA_022701825.1 Hymenobacteraceae bacterium
AAAGCCGTTGCACAATAGTGGCTACCGCTCCGAGTTTAATGCTTACCTCGTGCCGCCGCACAAAAGCCACTACTGTCTCCCGTTCAATATCGTACCGTTCAAGGCGGGCACTGAGATATCCTATTAGGCTCTCCTGACACATGTATTGCACAATGTGTCGCGGAGTATAAATAGCACCTTTCGACCGATTTTCTTCCAGTAGGTTTTCAAAAATGTGCCCCAACATTTCCGGGTCAATTCCTACGTCGTGGTCGTCAGCTCTATTTTCCTCAATAGTAAAATTATATTGACCGAAAAAGGTCAGCAACTCCTCAAATAAAGGGTCTGAAACTTCAATTACATCCTCTGGCAAGGGTGTAGTTAACAGAATGCCAGTCTGCCCAGTACGGCGCTTTTCGCGTTCAAATAAACCACCGTTCAGATACGGCACTCGGCAATTCCAATCTAACCCTGGTATCAGCAATGCATCATAATCCCGGCGAGTACTAAGGGTATCAAAAAATAGTGGTTTGAGACAGCTGCTATAGAAAGAATTACTTTTCAGTTCGGGAGATTTCTGATACCGTTCAAATAACTCTTTAAGAAATTCTGGGCGACCATCTGTCCAATCCATACTCCCGTCAGGACAGCCCATCCAACCTTTCTTCTGTAAAAAATACAGAAATACCAACTGCCCCAACAACCGCTTTGCGAAGTCACGAACAGGCTTTTCCTGCGCTTCCTGCTGCTCTTTAGCCCGAGGCCGAACGGCCGTCATTCCAAACGCTGGCCTGTAATTATTAGCCAGGTATTCAGAAAACCGATTGTAATGAGTCTTATACTGTTTGAAAAATTCCTCATTCAGCCGTTCAACTGAAAACGCTGCGGTTACGTCGTCAATCGTGCTTCGGCCTGCTTTTCGACCCAATTCGGCAAGGCGTGCAGCGGCAGTAGTTGCTGCCTCGTGGCGTCCCAGAACAAACGTGTATCGGCGACGGTCTGTGCCTGTAAGTGTGGGCATACCACCATTGTCAGCGCGGTTCTTTGCCAGCCGTGTCTGAAAAGAAAGGCGATAATCTGGTTGCTCTGGGTCAAAGTAGAAAGCAAGCACCCCATGAGCTCGAACGCCATCTACAAACGGGTATGTAAGCGCCCGCAATCCAACCCGATTACGAGCTATATCCGTTGTATCTGGTCGTAACTCTACTTCTACAAGTGCCAGCCGATGTTGCGCACCGAAGAAAGTAGGCTCTCCTAAGTCCACATAACCAAAATGGCGCATGGCTTTCACACGCAGTGGGTCAGGGTTAGGCAAGTCATTTACCGCCTCTTCTTCAAAGAATTCCGTGCGCGTATCGCCAAATAATTCCTTCAACCATAGCTGCCAGTTAGCTTGGTTGTAGTCTTGGCGCAGGAAGAGTTTTAGTTTATCAGAATCAGCCACGAGGTAAAGTAACAGAGGCTAGCCTAAGGGGCTACACCAAAGATTCAGAAATAATAATGCGTGGCAGCCAACCCGTTGCTTCTACTTGTTCTTCTACAATCTCGGCTTGCTGCCCTCCGGCCAAAGGGTTTTCCGGAATTGGCAATGGATACTTGGTTAGTAGACGTCCCACTAGCGCCAGTTGCTCGCCGGGTGCAATATTAAGCTTCTTCAGATTGCCCTGTAGCTTATTAACATCGCGCTGCAACTGTTGGAATGTGCCCGACGACACAGCCAATTGTGCTGCCCGCAGTTGAAGCCGTTCAGCTGGAGCCGCGTCGGGCGGTAGTAGGAGCAAGCATCCACTCAAAAAGTCTAGTGCTCGCCGCTCATTAGGTGCTACTCGCTGTATTACCTGGGGCTGCGCTGCTGCCTGAGCCACTATCACGCCGAAGTGGCTGGCTGCTCGCCGTACATGTTCATGATGGTGCGGTGGTAGGAGTAGGGGCCGCTCGTCAGGTGTGGCCCGCAGATAAGCATCTGCTTCCAGAAAGGAGAGCTCTTCTAGCGGCTGCCCACCTGGTCGGTCACAGAGGTAGAAGCCATCACGACGGTGGGTGCGTAAGTAGCACAGGGTGCTGCCCGCTAGCACAGGTAGGGTAGGGTGCTCGCGTCCGGTACGCGCCCGTAGGGGTAAGCGCCGCAGACGGTCAAGTAGTTCTGGCTCACGCTTGAATTGTTCGCGCAGCCATAGTAAGCGTTGCAATCGGGCATCTTGGCCCTCATCAGGGTCTTTATCGAAAATGCCGAACGTCTGGGTTTCTTCATCGGGTGAATAGACTTCTGAATCCTCGCCCAATGCCTCATGAAACGCTTGTAGTTTCAAATACGCCTTACTCTCCAAGTCAATGGCCGAATTAACCTGTGCTGTAGGAAAGAAATTATACACGTACACCCGGTCAGCTACTGAGCCAATGCGGTTTACCCGGCCAATGCGTTGCATCAAGCGCGTCGAGTTCCAGGGCGTATCGTAGTTCACGATGGATGAAGCTCGATGCAGATTCACACCTTCAGCCAGCACCTCAGTAGCTAATAGAATATCATAGTCCTGAGCCTGCTGTCCCAGCGGCAGGTTAGCGTCGAAGTTTGCTCGTACCGTAGCCATCAACCGTTCTCGATTGCCTGAGTCAATGGTGAGCACCCGCCGCGAGCTGAATCTTTTAAGCTGCTGAGCTAGGTACTCCGTCGTGTCGCGGGCTTCCGAAAAAATGACCAGCTTCTGACCAGGATTCCGGTCTAGGGCAAAAAAAACGGTTTCTAGGGCCGCCAAAAAGGCATCCAACTTGGGGTCACTGTTCTTGAAAGCTTCCCATCGCTCCAACAATGGCCATACTAGTGCCTGGTCTGCCAGCAGTCCTGGTAGAAAGTCCGGTTCAAAGTCTTCCGGTTGGCATACCTCGATGCTCGGGTCTAGTTCTGCTCGCTCCAGCACCAACTGCTCCAACTCGTCGAGCCGGTCATTCATAATTAGCTCAGTCACCGGCAGATTAGGGGCAATATAAATCTGCCCTTGCGCAAACATCTTCACCATTGCGTCGTTGGCTACCGCAAAGCGACGCAATGAGCTACGGAATGCTAGAAACGAAGAATCCATTCGCTTCAGCAGCAGCGTTCGCATGATGTGCGCTAGTGAATCTGAGATTCGCTTGGCATACTTGTACTTGCTACGCTTTGGTTCTTTTAGCTTGTCGATGGCCCGGTAGCGGTTGTACTTCAGTTCTTTGCTTAATACTTCAATAGTTTCATCAAACAACGCATTCAGCGCTGGTTCTAACTGGTACAGTTGCTTATAGGGCTTGCCCACCTTCGGAAACACAATGCCTTGCTTGTCTAGGTCTTGCCGATACACTTCATTATTCAACAGGTCGGTACGAGTTCGGCGTACTGTTACTTGCTCCAGTACCTTCTCCCGAATCAGCGAATAAATTTGTTTCAGCCCCGTGCGCATATCAGCTTGCGAGCGGTTTTTCAGGCGCTGATACTCGTCGGTACGCTGCCGGAAAAAGTGTTGCAGATTATCTACACCTTCCAGCGTTGGCTGCTTCGAATCCTGAAAGAGATACAGCATGTTAGCAATATCCTCAGGCCGGTTATTCAGGGGCGTTGCCGAAATCAGAATCACACGCTTGCGCTCTAACGTATCGGTACCAGGCACTTTGCGGCGCGTAGGGGTCTTGCAAAGTCGTTGTAGTTGCCCATAGGCTCCTGCTGTGTCGTTCCGAAACTTATGTGCCTCGTCCACGATGATAAGGTCGTAGTCTTCTGGGTCATGGCGCAACTTGTGCAGTGAGCCGTTTCGCAGAATGTCATAGGCCCCGAAGCGTTGAAGAGCAAAATCCTTCGTTGCCTCCTCCCAGTTCTTCACTAGCGCTGGCGGCGCGATAATCAGCACTCGCGGCGTATGAACTGCCGAGCGAGCGAACTGGCAAAATCGCTTCGCAATTAGCGTTCCCACAATGGTTTTACCTAGTCCGACCACGTCGGCCAGGAAAAAACCGTGATGCTGCCGTAGCTTGCGAAAGCCATCCGTCACCGCGTCCAGTTGGTACTTCAGCTTGTAAAACTTGTCATTCTGTATCAAGTCTGCCACTGTACCATATTCCTCTTCCACTGCCGTTCCAAAGTATTCCACCAAGCACTTTAAGTAGATTTCGTAGGGTGTCAGCTCGTCGTTGAGGTAGGTACGTGTAGTTACCGTTCTCTGTAAGTCAGCTGGTAGTAGTTCGGTGCTCTCTTCCCACAGTTCCTGAAAAGTCTTAGTAGCAAAGCACACGTCATCATAGTCGCGTAATTCTACGTTGAACTCGAAGTTGTCTTTCAACCCTGCTTCAGTCAGATTGCTCGACCCGGTGATGACCGAAGCCGCTGTATGTTCATTGAACGGTTGCGGTCTGAAGATATATATTTTGGAGTGTAGCCGCTGGCTAGGATGCGCTCGCACTTGCAGCCGTCCGCTAGCTACCCCATCTACGAACCACCGAATACCATCTTCGGAATCTCTTGTGTATTCTGATTCTTGAATATCCGATACTAGGTCGTCCATTGCTTGCTGCCGCGCCCGCATTGCATTGCCTAGCTGTAAACCTTGATTATGAGCTTTTTGTAGTGCTTTATCCACATTGATGCCAACCAGAATCCGTACCTCAGGCACATCGGCTAATAGTTCGCGCAACCGATAACACCCAGAAGCTCGGAAAAAACCAACTAGCGCATCGAACTGCTTAACAGGCATATGTTCGAAGATGCCACGCAGCTTTTCCAGCAATGTATTGCCGTCTTGATTCGTAAAGAACTTTGTCTTAGCCATTAAATATTAGTAGGGAGCACTAGCTAATCTAGCTTTCTACTGCCAAAGTCGAAAGTTACTTGATGAATCGGATGTGTGATAGCCTAGGTGAAGCTGACAGTAAGCCAAAGCTTATGATTCAGGAAGTCTGCCTTGGATGGGCTAGGTAAGTATTAATACATTGCTAAGCGCTGACAACCAATGCCAAAGCAGGCGTTGAGGTATCAATTCTACGCATCTCTAAAACAGGAAAAGCATGCCGTAGTGCAGCGACTCAACTCTTAATTATACCCCCTATGGTACTCTCAGGCTCTTTCAAGTCTAGGAGGGAATTGTGCCTTGCTCCTAAATGATGCGCCATAGCAGTAATCATTGTAAATAAATATATTAAAAGTAATTAATTTTTATGAGTTAGATATTTGATAATTATCTACAAACAAGCATAGCAACATCGTGCGAATAAGTAGAAAGTAATGTTATTTGATGCAAGATGTTTAATTCATAATTAAATAGGTGCTAATTAATAGGAATAGGAATCTGGGATTCTGGATATTGCGCTAATAGTTGTGATAGAGCCAGATTTACTAAGGTCGATTTGTCTTTGCGTTGCCAGTAACTCAACCGGTCCAAGCTTTCAAGTACATTCAACTCTATTGAATAAGTCTTTTTGGCCTTCTGATGCGCCTGCGTACCTTGAGTTGGTAAATCAGAGGCGATAACAACAGAATCTGATGCTGGTGCTAGAGCTTCAAAATGACGCACCAATTCGCTTAGGCCTTTGAACGTAGGTGTAACTTGACCCGCCTCTGACTTCAGAAGAGGCTCTACCGTTTCGAAAGCGTGATGCCACTGTGTCCAAGTTAGGTTTGGATAGTAAAGGTCCAGCGCCTCACGAGCTGTAATAATAGCTTGTGAAAGCTGTGCAGATGAAGCCTGGGTATATGGTATCAAATGCGGGTCAGAGGCGGTGGTCCAAGCCATTTAGAGTATGAATAATAAGTCAGAAAACGCCAATGGGTGAACCCAGCGGCGTGCTCTAGTTATAAAAAGGATATGCGCAATTTACATCATTTTGTAGACTATTGACAACAACACGGCTCTAAAGACACTTGGTAGCTTGCTGCCAGTATGAGCGGTGACCCAATAAAAGTATTTGGGCTGATTGTCAAGGAGCTACGCAAAGAGCGTAAAATCTCTCAAGAGCGTTTAGCTGATGAGGCCGCAATAGACCGCACCTTTCTGTCGCAACTCGAAACTGGTCGCAAACAGCCCTCACTACTTACTATCCTCCGGCTAGCACAAGCCTTGCGGGTAGAAGCATCTGATTTGTTGCAACGCGTAGAGGCTAAGCTCCGCGTGCAGAATAATTAATTTTCTACCATAGGCTTACTCTGCAATAAGTTGATTGTTTGTTTTGCACAAGGAGATGAAACTATGGCTTCGTTGTGTATCTATAATTGCTCCATAATCTGGCAATATAAGTTAATAATAACGGGTCAGGGGTCTTGCAAATGTTCCTGCTAAGTTTAATTATATGTGTCATCTGGGTCTTGCTTACTCCCTGTGGAAATCGTAAGAAGGTAGCGATAAAGAATTGAATTCTTTTTCTAAATCTACTTACAACATTATCTGCTACAGTAAGGCAAAAGGCTATGGTAATTATTTGGGTAGGTACCGGTATAACCAATAGAGCTGTGTTAGATGCTGTCTGGAGTCTAGATATATATTTTATCTTTTTGTAAAATGCTAAAAAGTCATTAGTATTCCGCACCGGAATGATTTGGTTTAACATAGTGTTAAATTCTGAATCAGTGGGTTGTGATAAATTTTGTTTGATAACAAGTATTGTTAATTCAGGATTTATTTGCGGAAAAGGTTGGGCAATACAGAAAAAGGTTTCGTGTAAGTGCACTTGTGCTAGTGGAAAAGGTCTTATCAACCCATTGTACATGGAATTTGGTATAGGGCTGTATTTCTCTACAGGCATAACTGACAAACCTTTTCCAAATACTTGACTTTGATTATTAAGGGTTAGATAAGAAACGGAATAATGGTGTGATGCAAATTCAGATATTATTCTTTTAAATTCATCCGTGTATTGTGGCGTTTTTCTAGGTGTTTTTATTGCCTTGAACTTTAGCATATCCATCATCTCATCTGTCAGATACTGATAATTATCTGGCGCCGCTACTGCCCAAGCCGACCTGCGTACGACAAGTGGAAGTTTGCCTGCCCTGTTGATAGCGTGTCTTTCTTGGCGTATATTTTCGAAAAACGGGACTCTACTATGTTTAGCTGTCCCTGTCTTTGATATGCACCGAACTAATTCAGGAGGTCTATAATGTCTGTTCAGGGATTTGAAAACATCTGAACAAACAGGTAAGTGGCTTACGTTAATATGGTCTAATGCTGTTTTTTTGCTGCTATAGATTAAAGGATAAAAAAGCAGTTTTTCAAAACAGAATATCTGTTTCGTTATTTCTAGGGACTCGACCCAAAAATAACCTATTCCATCGCAGATGAAATTATGACCTTTGGCATGAAATGCCATGCCTTTAAAATCGCCTATAATTAAACTGTCTGTTTTGACGGAATTAATTAAATCGTTTTCTGATGCATTTGTTCGCCAGTAAGATTGCATTATATTGAATATATATTTTATGCATGGGTCGAACAAGATGTTTCCTAGCAATCGGGCTTCTGGTGCTGTAAGATTTGTTGTTGCTATGCAATATCTAGCAGTGAAAGAGTTATCTGCAGATGGGGAAGAGAGTGGTCGACATAGCTGGTTATATGGAGTTTGTGATAATAGGAAATTAGTTAATCGATAACTGGTTTGATAAAAGATAGTTCGTATTAATTCAAAGTAGGGTATGATGATTATTTTTTTATTATATTCGATGCAAGCAACCCATGTATTCCCGTGTTTATGCCAAAAACCTTTTGGCAGTAATGAATTAATATCGATTACAGCCTTTAGGTGTTTTGCATAAAGTCTACTAGGGTCTATGTGAATTGATTGATATTCAGTAGAGCAAATAGAATCCTTCTTGGTTTTGATGTTTTTGTCTGTCCATAATGTTCCGCAGGCTAATTCACCCGCAAATGCACTGTTTATACTGTGCGTCAATATATCGTCATTTATAGGGCAATTTTGCTTTATTGACCAAGGTTGAAAGTAACAATTTATATGATAGCTACCAGTTTCGTAATTCTGTTGTGGTTTGCCAACATGGATTAACTTGAAGAGTGCATTTTCCTCTTGCTCCATATTATTTGTATCGTTTTTGCTGTTTACTGATTATTCTTCCTAAAGAAAAATAACTTTCTGCGTTGTTATAATTCAATTTGATTTGGCCGTAAGTCCATCTCCTTTATTTAAAAGAGACGAGGCTGACATAAGAGTGGCTGGGATTTATGCACAACTAGAGGTCAAGCTATAGTTGTGCTTGCCTAAAAAATATTCCCGCTCACTTCGTTCTATTCCCACTTACTTCGCTCTTCTCCCATCTACTTCGAGATTTTACAGTGCAAAAGTCTCCTCATCAAAATAATCTCCCCCGTGTGGTAGGCCGCGTGGTCGCCAATGAGCAGCGCCTCCCGAAAGATAGTCTGCCCCTCGCCGTGCGCTAGGGGCGTGAACAAGTCGGTGGCCGGGTTTTCGAGCAGGTCGATAAACTGCTGCTGGTCAGCCCAAATGGCTGCCAGCGCGGCTTGCCAGCCGGCTTCGTCCACGGTCGAGTTTTGGGCGGGCCAGTAGCCGGCGGGCCATTCGGGTGCCACGTAGGCGGGGTTGAGGCAAAACGCCAGAATATCGGCCTGCGCGATGCGCAGGTGCTCGACCAAGTGCCAGATGGTGTAGGGCACGTCGGGCACGGCCTGGTTGCGCAGGGGCGCGGGCAGGTCGGCAATGGCCTGCTCGAAGGTGGCGTGGGCGTTGCCGGCGGTGAAGAGCTGGGTAAGCTCGGCCACGAGCGCGGCGCGGGTTGGCTGGTCCATGCGAAAGTCTGGAAAGAGTAGAGATGTAGAGACGCAGCCTGGCGGCTTGGCGTTGGTACGCCCGCTAAGCGGGAGACGCAGGCAGGTGGCGTTACTGGCCTTGCAGCAGCCCCAGGCGGCCCGCAAACACGCGGCCCACGTGCAGCGAGTGGCGCTTGGCCGTGTCGGCCACCGGGCCTTCGAAGTGCGCGTCCACGGTTTCGTGAAACAGCGCTAGCCAGCGCCCAAAATGGTCGATAGTCAGGGGCAGCGGGAAGTGCTGGCGCATCGGGAAGCCCCGGTAGCGGCTGGTGCCCAGCAAGATGCCGCTCCAAAAATCGTAGAGCTGCGGCAGGTGGTGGCTGAGGTCGATGTGGGCAAAATCGACAAAGACCGGCTTGAGCAGCGGGTCGGCCAGGGCGCGGGCGTAAAAGCCGTCAACCAGCGTTTTGATGTCGGCTTCGGTGGTGATATCGGGCATAATGATGTAGAGCGGAGTGGCACTCCGTTTCGCGCAAGACGGAAACAAACAAGCATAACCGGGAGCGGAGTGCCACTCCGCTCTACAATTCTACAAGCAATAAAGTAGCTTTGAGGTTGCGATGAACGACCCCGAAATCCGCGCCCGGCTCTACCCCCTGTTAACGGGTGGCGTATATATCGACGAGTTGCCCACCGGCACCACCCGCGCCGATGTGGTGCACGTTACCGAGGCCTTTATGCACGGCTACGAGGTGAAGGGCGACGGCGACACCCTGCAGCGCGTGGAAAACCAGCTGCGCTGCTACGCCGAGGTCTACGACTTCGTCACTTTTGTCGTCACCGAAAAGCACCTGGCCAAGCTGCTGCCGCGCCTGCCCGACTGGGTAGGCGTGTTGGTGGCCGAGGCCGAAAACCCGGTATTGCGCCAGCACCGCCCGGCTGGCTACAACGCCACCGTGCAGCGCGCCCCACTGGCGGCGCTGCTGTGGGTCGAGGAAGTTAAGCAGTTCTTGCTGGCGCGGGGCCTGGCCGGGGCCAGCACGCTGCGCCAGCGCGAAGTAGCGCAGTTCTTGCGCACCACCCACACCATCTCTTTGTCGAGCCTGGCGCAGTACGTGCGCGAGCGCCTCATGGCCCGGCTACCCGAGCGGCTGGCGCTGCGCGAAGAGCGCCGGGCCGAGCGCGAGCGCCTGGCCGCCATTCGGGCGCGGCGGCGGGCTGCCAAGACCAGGCGCTAGGGGGCCGCGCCGCGAGTGCCCACGCACCGTGGCGTAACTTCCGGCCAAAATCTGCTATTCCAGCCTTTTTCATGCACGAGTACAAGCTGGCGCCCACCGCGCTGCCGCAGCTGCCCAAGGCCCCCAGCGGCATTGAGGGGCTCGACGAGATTACCGAAGGCGGCCTGCCGCTGGGCCGGCCCACGCTGGTGTGCGGCAGCGCGGGCTGCGGCAAAACCCTGCTGGGCATCGAGTTTTTGGTGCGTGGCGTTATTGACTACGACGAGCCGGGCGTGCTCATGACGTTTGAGGAAACGGCCGCCGAACTCACGGCCAACGTGGCCTCGCTGGGCTTTGACCTGGCCGCCATGCAGGCCGACAAAAAGCTGCGCATCGACCACGTGCACGTCGAGCGCTCGGAGATTGAGGAAACCGGCGAGTTTGACCTCGAAGGCCTGTTTATCCGCCTGGGCTACGCCATCGACAGCATCGGGGCCAAGCGCGTGCTGCTCGATACGATAGAGGCGCTGTTTGCCGGCTTTCCCAACGAGGCCGTGCTGCGCTCCGAAATCCGCCGCCTGTTTCGGTGGCTCAAAGACAAGGGCGTCACCACCGTTATCACGGCCGAGCGCGGCGAGGGCACCCTCACGCGGCAGGGGCTGGAAGAATACGTGTCGGACTGCGTGATTCTGCTCGACAACCGCGTGATTGACCAGATTACGACCCGCCGCCTGCGCATCGTGAAGTACCGCGGCAGCACCCACGGTACCAATGAGTACCCGTACCTCATCACCGAAGACGGTATTTCGGTTTTGCCCGTCACCTCGCTCAAGCTTGAGCACACGGTGTCGGACGAGATTATCTCGTCGGGCGTGCCGGGCCTCGACGAGATGTTTACGCGCCGGGGCTGGTACCGGGGCAGCAGCATCCTCATTACGGGCACGGCGGGCACGGCCAAAACCACGCTGGCCGCCTCCTTCGCGCTCGAAGCCTGCCGGCGCGGCGAGCGCTGCCTGTATTTTGCCTTCGAAGAATCACCGGCCCAACTCATCCGCAACATGCGCACGGTGGGCCTCGACCTGCAGCCCTGCCTCGACCAGGGCCTGCTGCTGATTGAGGCCTCGCGGCCCACGCTCAACGGCCTCGAGCGCCACCTCGTCACGGTGCACAAGCTCATCAAGGAGTTTCAGCCGCAGGCCGTGGTCATCGACCCCATCAGCAACCTGGTGTCGGTGGGCAGCATCAGCGAGGTGCGCAGTATGCTCACGCGCTTGATTGATTTTCTGAAGGTTAGCAATATCACGGCCTTATTCACGGCCCTCATCAGCGGGCGCGACGGGCGCCTGGAAATGACCGAAGAAGGCATTTCGTCCTTGGTCGATACCTGGGTTTCGGTGCGCGACCTCGAAGGCATCGGCGAGCGCAACCGGGGCCTCAGTATTCTGAAAGCCCGAGGGATGGCGCACTCCAACCAGGTGCGCGAGTTTTTGGTGACGGCCGAGGGCGTGCAGCTGCTCGACGTGGTGATTGGGCCGCTGGGCATCATCACTGGGGCCGGGCGGCACGTGCAGCGCCTGCACGAGCAGGCCACCCTCACGGCCCAGCAGCAGGCCGCCGCCCGCAAAGACCGCGAGCTCGAGCGCAAGCGCCGCGTGCTCGAAGCCACCATCGATAACCTGCGCACCGAGTTTGAGTCGGTAGAGGAGGAGCTGCGCCAGGTGCACAGCGAAGAGCTGGCGCGCCAGCAGGCTACTGACCAGGCCCGCAGCTCGGCCGCCAATAATTTAACTACCCGACTTTCGGGCGCGGGCGAACGCCCGGCCTAAGTAACTCGTACAAGCTAAGATGATGGATTCGAGGGAAGCTGCTCCGGCCACTGTGGACCAACCCGCTACGTGGGAGCTATGCCTGTACGTGGCCGGCCAAACGACCAAGTCGGCCACGGCCCTGGCTAATCTGAAACGCTACTGCGAAGCGCACCTGCCCGACCGCTACACGCTGGAAGTGATTGACTTGCTGCAACACCCGCAGCTGGCCGAGGGCGACCAAATCCTGGCCATTCCCACGCTGGTGCGCAAGGTGCCCGAACCCATTCGCAAGATTATCGGCGACCTGTCGAACGAAGAAAAAGTGCTCGTGGGGCTGGATATCCGCCCGCGCGGCACCCATTAAGGCTGCGCCCCGAATGACTACTTCTACCGAAGCCGAATACCTGCTCCAGCTCTACATCACGGGCGCCACGCCCAATTCGATGCGGGCCGTGCGCAACCTCAAGGACATTTGCGAAGAGCACCTGGCCGGGCGCTACGAGTTGCTCATCATCGATATCTACCAGCAGCCCGACCTGGCCTCCCAGGAGCAGATAATCGCCGCGCCTACCCTGATACGGGCGCGCCCGCTGCCCCGGCGGCAGCTGGTGGGCGACTTGTCGAACCGGGCGGCCGTGCTAATTTCGCTCGGCGTTCCGCAATCGGGCACCGCTAATTAAGCCGCTATGAACGAGCCTGCTCCCCTGAGTGCGACCGAGCTGGCCCGCGAAAACGAGGAGCTGCGCCACCAGCTGCGCGAGGCCGAGGAGCTGATTGCGGCCGTGCGCACCGGGGCCATCGACGCGCTGGCCATTCAGGGGGCCGACGGGCCGCGCATCTTCACGCTCGAAGGCGCCGACCACGGCTACCGCACCCTCATCGAGCAAATGAACGAGGGCGCCCTGCTGCTCAGCCCCGAAGGCACGGTGCTTTACTGCAATAGCGCGCTGGCCGAGCTGCTGCGCTGCCCCCTCGAAGAAGTGCTGGGCAGCACGGCCACGAGCTTCGTGCCCGCCGCCTTTCAGGCCTACTGGGCGGGCCTGGTGGCGCAGGGCTGGGGCGGCGGCCGGGTGCGCGGCGAGCTGCCGCTGCAAACGCGCCGGGGCCTGCTGCAACCCTTCTCGGTGTCCATGAACGCCATCACCTTCGACGGGGCGCTGGCGCTGGCCGTGCTGGTCACGGATGTGTCGGCGCACCAGCAAATTCAGGCTATTCGGGCGGTGGTGGTGAAGCAAAATGCCTTGCTCGACCGCACCAGCGAGGAGCTTGTGCGCCAGCAGGCCGCCCGCCTGGCCATGGAGCAAGCCGCCGCCGAGGTAAGCCGGGTGCTCGAAGGCATTCCGCAGATAGCCTGGACGGCCGCCCCCGACGGCAAAATCTCGTATTTCAACCGGCGGTGGTTCGACTACGTAGGCGAGGAATACGCCTCGGCCGAGCAGCTGGCCAGCCACATGCACCCCCACGATTTTGAGGTGGGCATTCCGCAGTGGCTCCACTGCCTAGCCACCGGCCAGGCCCTGGATGTGGAGCTGCGCATTCGCTCGGCCAGCGGCGAGTATCGCTGGATGCTGGTGCGCGCCCTGCCCTCGCGCGATGAGCAGGGCGAGATTATGCAGTGGATTGGCACGTACACCGACATCCACGAGCAGAAGCTGGCGCTTGAACGCATTGACTTGGCCCAAAACCTGTTGCGGGATAATTTTGATGAGCTAACGCGGGTAAATATCGACCTCGACAACTTCATCTACACGGCCTCGCACGACCTGCGGGCGCCCATCACCAACATCGAAGGGCTGGTGCAGGCGCTGGTGAGCGAGCTGCCCGCCGAGGCCGCCCCGCAGTCGCAGGTGGCGCTCATCCTGCGGCTGATGCAGGATTCGGTCGAGCGCTTCAAGCGCACCATCGACCAGCTCACCGACGTGTCGAAGCTGCAGCGCGAGCACGGCGCGGCCGCCGAGCGCGTGCCCCTGGCCACGGTGGTCGAAGACGTGCGCCTCGACCTGGAGCCGCTCATTCAGGCGCTCGGGGCCGAGGTGCAGGTTGAAATACAAAGCTGCCCGCCATTTCCGCTCTCCGAAAAAAACCTGCGCAGCGTGGTCTACAACCTGCTCAGCAACGCCCTCAAGTACCACGCGCCCGAGCGCCGCCCGCAGGTGCGCCTGCGCGCCTGGTGCGAAGACCAGCACCTGCTGCTGACCGTGCAAGACAACGGCCTGGGCATCGACCGGGCCGGCCAGCAAAAGCTGTTTGGCATGTTTCAGCGCCTGCACGACCACGTAGAGGGCTCGGGCATTGGGCTTTACATGGTAAAGCGCATGGTCGAAAACGCGGGTGGCCACATCGAGGTCACGAGCAAACTGGGGGTGGGCTCCACCTTCCTGGTGTACCTGCCCCTGTAGGCCGCCCTTTGCGCACCGGCAAACTACTTCTTATTCACCACTCCCTAAATCACCGATGACCACTGCCCAAACCATCGAGCAGCTAGAGCGCCAGCGCTTCGACGCGCAGGTGAGCCACGACTTTCCCACGCTGGAAAAAATCTTCGCCGATGACCTCATCTACACGCACTCCAACGGCCACCAGGACAGCAAGGCGAGCTACATCGAGTCCATCCGCACCGGCCAGAGCCGCTACGACAAGGTCGATATCGAAGCCCTGACCGTGCGCGCCTACAACGACGACCGCACCGCCGTCGTCAACGGCCTCATCCAAATCGACCTCGGGCCGGGGGCCGATGGGCAGCCGGCGTTCACACGCATCAAGTACGTGGTGGTGTACATCAAAACCGAAGCAAACGGCTGGCAGCTCGTGCTCTGGCACGCACAAAAGCAAGCCGCGTAATTCAGCTGTGCCGTAAGCTTTAGCTTGCGCGTGAGCGCAGCAAACAGCCGCGTTGAAAGACGTTCGCCTACGTAACAGCTCACGCGCAAGCTAAAGCTTACGGCACCCCGAAAACCTTCATCAACCATGACTTACCTCCCCAATCCCACCCGCTACGAGGCCATGCCTTACCGCCGTTGCGGCCGCAGCGGCCTGCAGCTGCCCGCCATTTCGCTGGGCCTGTGGCAGAATTTTGGCGAAAAAGACACGCTCGGCAACTGCCGCACGCTGCTGCGCACGGCCTTCGACGCGGGCATTACGCACTTCGACCTGGCCAACAACTACGGCCCGCCGCCCGGCGCCGCCGAAGAAACGTTTGGGCGCTTGTATAAAGACGACTTTCGGGCGCACCGCGACGAGCTGATTATCTCGACTAAAGCCGGCTACGGCATGTGGCCCGGCCCCTACGGCGACGGTGGCTCGCGCAAGTACTTGGTGGCCAGCCTCGACCAGAGCCTGCGCCGCACCGGCCTCGACTACGTGGACATCTACTACCACCACCGCCCCGACCCCAACACGCCGCTCGAAGAAAGCATGGCCGCCCTCGCCGCGCTGGTGCGCCGGGGCAAGGCCCTGTACGTGGGCCTGAGCAACTACCCGGCCGCCGAGGCGCGCCGCGCCTGCGCCATGCTGCGCGAGTTGGGCACGCCCTGCCTCATCCACCAGCCCAAATACTCGCTGCTGGTGCGCACGCCCGAGGAAGGCCTGCTCGACGTGCTGGCCGAGGAAGGCGTGGGCTGCATCGCCTTTTCGGCCCTGGCCCAGGGCGTGCTGACGGATAAGTACTTAGCGGGCGTGCCCGCCGACTCGCGCGCGGCTCGCCAGCTCGGCAACGGGGCCATCGAAGAAAGCCAGCTTTCGCCCGCCAACCTAGAAAAGGCCCGCCGGCTCAACGACCTAGCCGGCGAAAGAGGCCAAACCCTGGCCCAGCTAGCCCTGGCCTGGGTGCTGCGCGACCCGCGCATGACCTCCGTCATCATCGGCGCCAGCAAGCCAGCCCAAATCACAGACGCCGTGCATTGCCTGGACGCGCCACCTTTTGGGGACGAGGAATTGGCGCGGATAGAGGCGATTTTGGCGGGGTAGAACGTCTTTCATTGCAAGCACGGCGAAGCAGTTGTGTCAGAACGAGCCGTTTGAGTGTGATTGCTTCGCTACGCTCGCAATGACAGACGCACCTCTACGGCATAGCTGCCGGCTTGCTGTCTGGCCCCCCGGTGAGCCGGCTGCGCGAGGGCAGGCGCATGGTCGTATCGAGGCGCTGGGTGAGGAGCAGCTGACGAACCTGCTGGCGCAGGGCGGCTTGCTGCTGCTGCTGCTCTTTCTTTTGGAAAAGCTTGACCTGGTACTTGGTAGCGGGTGCGTCGCGGCGCAGGTTCACGTAGGTGAGGCGGGGCGAGCGGGGGCGCATGGGCTCGCCGCTCTGAATGCGCTCGACGCGGCGCTTGTTGCTGCCAAAAAGAATATTGAGTGGGTTCATGCCCACGTAGAGATTGGCGCGGCCGTCGAGGCCGTAGCGGCCGCTCACTTCCAGCTCGGTGAGGTTACTATTGAGCTTGAGGCTGGGAATGAGTACCTGCCCGCCGTTGAGCAAAAACTCGGTGCTGACGGGCTCAAAAAACAGGTGGCCCGTGCGTTCCTTCTTCACAAATTTAAAGGCATCTTGCAGCGCTTCCACGTTCAGCAGCTCCAGGTCGCGCAGGTCGGCCCGCACGTAGCCAAACGTTTGGGCGCGCACCGGCAAAAAGGTCGAATCAAGGTCGGTGCGCAGGGCGGCGGCGCAGCGCAAGGTGCCCTTGATGTTGTCCTGCGTGAGCACGTGAAACCGCATAGTATTGGCCGTGGCGAAAAAATCGGGCAGCCGAATATCTTCGAGCAAGGCCTGCACTTGCAGCGGATGGTGGCGCCGGCCGCCGTCGGTGCGCAGCAGCCCAGTGAGGGAAATGCGGCCATCGAAGGCTTCGAGCGAGCACGCATCGACGCGGGCTTCGGTGGCGTTGAGGTGCGAGAGCAGCTGAAATTTGCCGCCCTCAATGGAGTTGTAGCTCACGCGGTCGGCCTGCACGCGCAGCACCGCCGTGAGGCCGCCGCTGGCCAGCAGCGTGCCGGCCGGCGAGGGTGCGCTGGGCTTGCGGTGCTTGGCGCGCAGGCGGGCCAGGCGCTTGGCCCGGCGGGCGGCCTTTATCTCGGCGCGGGGCAAAAAAGTGGTGGTGTCGCGGGGCGGCTTGAGGCTGGCCAGCATTTGCAAAAGCTGCTGCACGTCCAGGGTTTTGTAGCGCAAATCGACGTTGGCAGTAGCGGCCGTGAGGTGAATGCCCGACACCACGGCCGCCGCCGAGGCCCGCCCCACGCCGCCCTGCGGGGCCACAAAACGCAGGTAGGGCATGCGCAGCAGTGAGTCTTCCTTCTCGAAGCGCAGGTGCAGGTCACGCAGCGGCTCGCCCACGGGCAGCTCTAGCCGGGCAATGTCCCAGGTCAGCGAGCCATCGGCGGCCAGCAGCAGTTCGCGAAAGGCGGGCGTATCCGTAGTAGCGGCCGCGGCCTTGCGGCTGGCCGTGCGCCGCGCCGTGGCGGCCGCGCCCGGCGGGCGCGTGAGCCGCCGGATGAGCTTGCGGTAGCTGACCGTGCCAAAGCGCATAGCCAGCTGAAAATCGATGGGTGCCACGTCGTTGGCGGTATCGGTGGGCCAACTGGCCCGCCCCGTGAGCTGGCCGCCAAAAGCACGGGCGTTGATGTTGGTCAGGTGCACTTCCTGGTTTTCGTGGCGCACGTTCACGGCCAGGTCGCGCAGGGTGTCGGGGCCGAGCAGCAGCCGGGCGCAGCGCAGCGCCACGTGCAGGCGCACCTCGTCGGGCAGCAGGTGGCTGCCCAGCGTCATGGCCAGGCGGCGGGCATTGGGGCGCGGGCGGCGACCGCGCGGGCGGCGGTTGGCGGTGGTGAGCGCGTGGGTGGCCGCGCCGCCGCCCAGCGCCCGCAGCCGGTCTACGTGCAGCTCATCCACCGCAAATTCCCCGCGGATGTCGGTGCTGGGGTGCTGGCCGGTGAGGTAGGTCAGCAGGTAAGTAGTAGTAGCCGAGGCCTTAAACTTCATGCCCGCAAACTTGCCCGAGGCGTTGGTGAGCCGCCACAGGCTGTCGCGCAGCCCGATGTGCACGTTGAGGTCCGAAATAGCCACGCGCCGGGCCGGCAGCCGAAAAGCCGCCCCGCGCAGGTCGATGGTGCCGCGCACCGACAGGCTTTTTTGGCTGCGGGCCAGCATCTTAGTGCCCGGCGTGGGCAAAAAGCCGCGCATCCAGATGTCGAGGTCGGCCAGCCCGCGCTGCGCCTGCCACAAGCCCGGCGAGATGACGGTGGCCAGCTCGGGCAGCTCGGTGCGCCCCCGCACGCGGCCCTGCACGTAGGGCCGCCGGAAATCGCGCAGCAGCACCTCGGCATCGAGCTGGCCCACGGGCGAGTAGATGCGGCACTGGCTGAGGCGCACGCTGGCCGTGCGCAGGTTGTGGCCGGGGCCGTTGTCGTAGGTGCCCTGCAAGTCCCAGCGGTTGATGCGGCGGGTCGAATCGGGCCAGGCAATGCTGGCATTGCGCAGCCCAAACGCGAGCACCACGTGCGGCCGCATGGTAGGCCCGCTCAGGCCCGAAATAGTGTACACGATGCGGGCGTGGCTGGGGCTGCGGGCACCTTTTAAGTAGGGGCGCAGGCGGGGCGGCAGGGCCGCGTGCAAAACATCAACCAAGGGCTGGGTGCCCGAAAACTGCAAATTGAGGTGAGTGCCGGTGGCTTGGTCGGCGGCCACGGCGTGGGTGCCCGCCACGCGGATGGTGTCGCCGTTGAGGGTAGCGCGGGTGCGCCAAAACTCCCCGCGCCGGGCCTTAAAGGCGTAGCGATAGTTTAGCCAGGCGCGCACGGGCTCGTGCGAGAGCAGCGTGCCGGTGCGGTTGGCTAGCTGCTCCAAATACCCGTCGAGCACGCCGCTCAAGCGCAGCGCGCCCTGCCGGATGCCGCCGCTCAGGCGGGCTCGCTGAATGCGCCCGTTCAGCGTGCTTTTGGTGTATTCGTTGCGGGTGCCAATGCGAAAATTATAGATAACAATCGAGTCGAGGTTAAAACTCACGCCGGGGTCTTTGCCCTCGCCCATACTACGCGCGCGCTTGCCGCGCAGCCCCCAGCTGTGGCCCGTGGAGTCTACCAGTTGTTGAAAATCAGCGTCGTGCACTTCCAGGCGCGTCACGCGCACCTGGCGGTGCCAGATGCTGACCACTTCGAGGCGCAGGTCGGCGCGGCCTACCGTGAGCACGGGCACCGTGCGGTGGTGGCTGGTATCGGTGAGGGCCAGGTGGTGCAGCGAGGCCGTGATATGCGGAAAGTCGCGCCACGCCGATAGCTCCACCGTGAAGGGGGCCAGCGCCAGCTCCGAGTTTTTAGTAAGCTGCTCGCGCACCGTGCGTTGCAGGTAGCGTATGGCGTAGTCTCTACCCAATAGCCACACCGACGCGCCCAGCCCTAGCAGCAGGGTCAGAAAAAGTAAAAATCCAACGGCCAGCACGCGCCGGAGGGAAAAGGATTTCATGCGGCAATGTACGTAGCGCGGCCCCGGCGTAAGCTGGCCGGTGGGTGGAGGCGGCCCGCGCTCACCCTCATACGAAAAGATTCCGCAATCAGCCGATAGGTAGCACGGTGCGGGGCGTCGCCCTACCTTTACGGCCGCTCGCGCCGACGGCTTTTTCAGACCCCGGCGCGTTCACCTTCGTATTGCCTTAGCCACTTTTTTACTTCCTCATGCCCACTCCCGACGTTTCCATTGACCAACTGAGCATCGATACCATCCGCCTGCTGTCGGTGGACATGGTGCAGAAAGCCAACTCGGGCCACCCCGGCCTGCCGATGGGTGCCGCCCCGATGGCCTACGTGCTGTGGTCGAAATTCCTGCGCTTTAACCCCCAAGACCCCAAGTGGCCCAACCGCGACCGCTTCGTGCTGAGCGCCGGCCACGGCTCGGCCTTGATTTACAGCCTGCTGCACCTGTATGGCTACGACCTGCGGATGGACGAAATCAAGGAGTTTCGCCAGCCCGGCTCGCGCACGCCCGGCCACCCCGAGTCCAACGTCACGCCCGGCATTGAGGTAACGACCGGCCCGCTGGGCCAGGGCTTCGCTAATGCCGTGGGCATGGCCATGGCCGAAGCCCACCTGGCTGCGATGTACAACAAGCCCGGCCACGAGGGCGTGCAGGACCACTACACCTACGCCATCGTGAGCGACGGCGACCTGATGGAAGGCATTGCCGCCGAAGCCGCCTCGCTGGCCGGCCACTTGCAGCTCGGCAAGCTCATCCTGCTCTACGACGACAACGACATCTCGCTCGACGGCCCCACCAGCCTCACCTACACCGAAGACCCGATGAAGCGCTTCGACGCCTACGGCTGGCACACCTCGCAGGTGAAGGACGGCAACAGCGTCGATGAAATCGAGGCCGCTATCAAGGCCGCGCAGGCCGTAACCGACAAGCCGTCGATTATCTCGATTAAGACCATCATCGGTTTTGGCTCGCCGC